>NZ_JBHSLC010000017.1:0-66291 GCF_042657465.1 Azospirillum himalayense
CGTGCTGTGGCGCAACAGCAACGACGACACCATCGCCGCCTGGCGCTCCTTCGACCAGAACGGCGCCATCGGCATCGAGCCGCGCATCATCGCCAACGCCGCCGGCTGGACCCCCGTCCGCATGGCCGGGACCCTCGCCGGAGCCGGATAAGCCGGGACATGGGCGCCTTCACGCCCAGTTCCCTGTCTGCCCGAACGCAATGCTCATGGCTTTTCCGGGGCATTGCGGCGCTTCCGGTGGTCATAACGCCAGAATGGATGCTTATGGACGCAGGCTAGGCAAAACGGTAGAGTGCCCGGCCATTTTTCGGGGCTTTGGGTGTTTTGAGCAGTCACGACGTCAGCCTTTCCACGACGGAGCCGGTCGCGCTGCCCGCGCCGAAGCCGGGCGGGCGCTGGATGCTGGGTGCCAAGCTGGCGGTGACGATTGCCGTGCTCGGCTTTCTCGCTTCCAGCGCGGACTGGAGTGGCGTGCTGGCACGCATCGCCGGTGCCGACCCGGCATGGCTGGCCGCCGGCTTTCTGGCCAAGATCCTGGCCGCGGTCTGCGCCGGGGAACGCTGGCGCGACTCCCTGCGCGCGGCGGGGGAGCGTGTCTCGCATGGGTTGGCGTTGCGCCTGATGTTCACCGGGCTGTTCTTCGGCCAGGTGCTGCCGGGGGCGCTTGGGGGGGACGTGGTGCGCGGCTGGCTGACCTACCGCGGCGGCCTGTCCTCGTCGGCCGTCGTCCTCGCCTTGGTCATGGACCGGCTGCTCGCTCTGGTCGGCTGCATCGCGCTGCTGTTCGTCGGCCTGCCGCACCTTGTCGCCGCCGCGCCGCCGGCCGTCGCCTGGGCCGGCCCGTTCGCCGCTTTCCTGCTGCTGGGAGGGCTGGTCGCCGGCATCCAGGCGGACCGCATTCCCCTGCCGTCCTTCGCCAGGCGTCCGCCCGTTCTCGCGCTGCAGGCGCAGGTTGCCCGCCTGCGCGCGGCGCTGCTGAGCCGGGCTGCATTGAGCGGCCTGCTGCACAGCGTGGTCGTGCATGTCTGCACCGTCGCCGCGGTGGTCGCCTACGCCCGCGCCCTGGCACTGCCGGTGACGGTCGCCGACGCCGTGGCGGTCGTGCCGATGACCATCTTCGCCGCGGCGCTGCCCCTCTCGCTCAACGGCTGGGGCGTGCGGGAGGGGGCCTTCGTCGCCGGCTTCGCGCTCTATGGCCTCGGCGCGGCGGAGGCTCTGGTCCTGTCGCTGATGATCGGCCTGTCCGTCACCCTGTCCTCCCTGCCGGGCGGCCTGTTCTGGCTCGGCCTCTCGGGCCGCCGCAAGGCGCGGTCCGGTGCTTTCGGAACGTTTCCATGAACCCCACGACCCTCGAACACTCCGACCGGCACGACACCGCGCCTGGCAGCCATGCCGATGGCCATTCCGGCACTGAGGCGAGCCACCCCCTCAGCCCACGCCAGGAAGCCGTACGCGCCCTGTTCGAGACGCTGGCCCCACAGGTCGAGCGCTGGGCCGCGCGCAACGCCGCCTTTCACGAGGCCGACCGCGCCTACTTGCGCTTTCTGGTGCCCGACGGCGCCAGCGTGCTGGAGGTTGGCTGCGGACTGGGCGACACGCTGGGCTTTCTGAAGCCCTCGCGCGGCGTCGGCATCGACATCGCCCCCGGCATGATCCAACGCGCCCGCGAGCGCCACCCCGGCCTGGAATTCCACGTCGGCAACGCCGAAGACCCCGCCGACCTTGCGCGCATCGCGGGGACCTTCGACGTCATCCTGCTGTCGGACACCATCGGCTTCCTGGACGACTGCGAGGCGACGCTGCGCCTTCTGCACCGCTTCTCCACGCCGCAGACGCGCATCATCGTCAGTTATCACAGCCGCGCCTGGGAGCCGATCCTGGGCTGGGCGGAGCGGCTGGGGCTGAAGATGCCGCAGGGCCAGCACAATTGGCTCAGCACCGCCGACACCATGAACCTGCTCGACCTCGCCGGCTGGGAACCCGTGCGCCGGGAATGGCGCCAGTTGGTGCCGCGCCGGGGATTCGGTCTGGGGACGCTGGTCAACCGTTGGATCGCGCCGCTGCCCGGCGTGCGGCGGCTGTGCGTGCGCAATTACGTGGTGGCGCGGCCGGCGGTGGCGGAGAGCAGCCCGGCGACGCCGCCGTCCTGCACGGTGCTGGTCCCCTGCCGCAATGAACGCGGCAACATCGAGAACGCGATCCGCCGGCTGCCGCGCTTCTGCCCGGACCTGGAGGTGATCTACGTCGAGGGCAACAGCCGGGACCAGACCTACGAGGAATGCCTGCGCGTGCGCGACGCCTACCCGGACTGGGATATCAAGGTGCTGAAGCAGCCCGGCAAGGGCAAGGGCGACGCGGTGCGCGCCGGCTTCAACGCGGCGCGCGGCGACATCCTGATGATCCTGGACGCCGACCTGACGGTGCCGCCGGAGAGCCTGCCGAAGTTCTACCAGGCGATCGCGTCGGGCAAGGGCGAATTCATCAACGGAACGCGTCTGGTCTATCCGATGGCTGACCAAGCGATGCGTTTCCTGAACTGGGTGGCGAACCGGACCTTCGCGCAGATCTTCTCGTTTCTGCTGAACACGCGATTCACCGACACGCTGTGCGGCACGAAGGTGCTGTGGAAGCGCGATTACGAGAAGATCGTGGCCAACCGTCATTACTTTGGCGACTTCGACCCGTTCGGCGATTTCGATCTGATCTTCGGCGCCGCCAAGCTGAATCTGAAGATTGTCGAGGTGCCGATCCGCTACGCCGACCGCACCTATGGCGAAACCCAGATCAGCCGCTTCAGCCATGGCTTCCTGCTGCTCCGCATGGTCCTGTTCGCCTGGAAAAAGCTGAAGGCGTTCTGAGCGGCGCGCACGGGCCGGGACAAGGTTGGGGGCCACGTCAAAGCAGCTGGTCCGCCACCTCCCCGGCGATGGCAAGGCAGGAGGTCAGGCCCGGCGATTCCATGCCGAAAAGATTGACGAGACCGGCGACGCCGTGCGCTTCCGGTCCCTGGATCAGGAAATCGGCTTGCGGCTGGCCGGGACCGCTCAGCTTGGGGCGGACGCCCGAATAGGCGGGCACCAGCGCGCCGTCGGGCAGGCCGGGCCAGTAGCGGCGCACCTCGCCGTAGAAGGCATCGGCCCGCTTGGGATCGACGGCGTAGTCGATGCGATCGCAGCGGTCCCGGGCCAGCCATTCCACGTCGGGACCGAAGCGGGCTTGACCGGCGAGATCCAGCGTCAGGTGAACGCCGAGCCCACCCTCCACCGGAATCGGGTAGACCAGCCTCGCGAAGGGGGAGCGGCCCCGCGCCAGGGCGTAGTAGTTGCCCTTCGCCAGAACCCGCGGCGGAACGAGGCCGGCCGGGAACCCCTCCAACCCACGCGCCACGTTCCAGGCACCCAGCCCAGCGGCGTTGACCAGCATCGTGCAGGCGATGCGCATCGGTTCCGCCCCGCCGACCTCCAGCTCGAAACCGTCACCGATCCGGTGCGCCCGTTCCAGCGGACTATGGAAGGCCAGCATGGCGCCTGCATCCTCCGCGTCGCCTTGCAGGGCCAGCATCAGACCGTGGCTGTCGATGATGCCGGTGGACGGCGACACCAAGGCACCGACGCAATGCAGGTTGGGTTCCAGCGCCTTGGCATCGGCGGCGGAGATCTCATACAGGTCGTCCACGCCGTTGGCCGCCGCCTGGGCGCGGATGGCCTCCAACCGGGGACGCTGGCTGTCGTCGGTGGCGACGATCAGCTTGCCGATGCGGCGATGCTCCACACCATGCTCCCGGCAAAAGGCGTAGAGCGCCTCCCGCCCGGCCACGCACAGCCGCGCCCGCAGGCTGCCTGTGGGATAGTAGATGCCGGCATGGATGACTTCGGAATTGCGCGAGCTGGTGCCGGTGCCGATGGCGTCCTCCGCCTCAAGGAGCACCACCTCGATTCCCGCAAGCGCCAACCGCCGGGCAACCGCCAACCCGATCACCCCGGCCCCGACCACCACACAGCCCACACGCTCCATCTCTCGCTCTCTCCGTCCGGCGATGGACCGCCATAGAAGCCGCAGAACGGCCCCGCCCACAAGGGACACGGACAGGAACGATAGGGCCGGATGCGAAAATGCCGGGCGTCTCCGCCCGGCACCTTCGCAACGTCGGGAATGCCGTTCCCGCTCAGCCTGCGCCGGTCATGTTGCCGCCCAGGGAAACCGGGCTCATGCCGCTCGCCGTGGTGATGACGCGCGGGTCGATGCCGATGGCGCCGCCCTGATCGACCGAGTTCCATGCGGCCACCGTGCCGTCGGTGTGCTGCCACAGAATGTCGGAGCGGCCGTCACCGTTGTAGTCGCCCACGCCCTCGATCGCCCAGTCGTTGGACACGCCATCGACGACCCGGGCTTCGGTGGCGGTAAAGCCGTCCATTTTCCAGATGTCGACCTGCTCGGTGGTGCGGTTGCGGAAAATGATGTCGGCCTTGCCGTCGCCGTCCACATCACCGAGGCCGCCGACCTGCCAGTCCCCCCCAGCCTGCAGCGATGTCGCTCCGGCTTGCGTCAGCGTGGTCCCGTCCATTTCCCAAAGGCCGAGCTCATGGGTCGTGCTGTTCCGCCACAGCAGGTCGGCCTTGCCGTCGCCGGTGAAGTCGGCGGCGCCGAGCACTTCCCATTCCGGCGCCACAATGCCCAGGGACGCGGTGCCCGCGATCTGCGAGCCATCCATCTGCCATATCCCGACTTCGTTGGTCTGGCTGTTGCGCAGCAGGATGTCGGCCTTGCCGTCGCCGCCGAAATCGCCGGTCGCCACCGGAGCCCAATTGGGATCGATGCCGCTGGCAACCATGGCCGTCCCGGTCACGGTCGGGCCATCCATCGTCCAGACGCCGACATCGCCGCTGTTGTTGTGACGCCACAGCAGGTCGGTCTTGCCGTCGCCGGTGAAGTCCGCCTGCCCCATGACGCTCCAGTCGGCGGGAGCGGCGATGCTGACCGCTTGGCCGGTCACGGTGCCGTTCACCGTGCTGACCAGATTGAGCTCACCGGTCTGTGCGTTGAGCATCAGGATGTCGGCGGTGCCGTCACCGTTCATGTCCGGCCCATGCCACGTCTGCAGCGGCTCGGCGGCCGGTTGCATGAGCGTGATGCTGGAACCGCTCACCTGGAACTGGTTCGCCGCGAAGCTGCCGGCCAAACGCAGCGTCACATCGGCGCCGGCCGTCGCGTCCGTACCGATGCGCAGCAGGGTGACGCCGTTCACCGTCTCCACCTGCACCTGCCCGGCGGTGAGTTGGCTGCCGTCGCCGGCGGTGACCGCGCCGGCCATCGCCGTGCCGGTGATGGTGAAGACGTCGCCGCCGGTGGCGCCCGTGATGCCGCCGGTGAAGCCATTGGCCTGGGCGGTGGTCATCGTCACCGTGTGGCGCACGCTGCCGGTCAGCTCCAGCCTTTCCACGCTGGTCAGGATCATGCCGGAGATGTCGATCTGCGGCGTCGCCGTGGTGATCTTGTTCTCCGGGTCGGCAATGTTGTCGGAGCTGATGCGCAGCGTGTCGGTGCCATCGCCGCCATCGAAGGACACGGTTCCGGCGTCGCTCTGCGCGGCGATGATGAAGGTGTCGTTGCCCGCCCCGCCCTGGATGACGTCGGCCTCCGGCAGGGGGTCGTGGGCGCCGCTGTAAAAGACGTCGTCGCCATCGCCGCCGATCATCGTGTCGACGCCCCAGTCGCCGATCAGCGTGTCGTTGCCGGTGCCGCCGTCGAGCATGTCGTTGCCGCCGCCGCCGGCCAGCAGGTCGTTGCCGTCCTCGCCGTACAGCATGTCGTCGTCGGCCCGCCCGAAGGCCCTGTCGTCGCCGCCGCCGCCGTAGATCGTGTCGTTGCCGGTACCGCTTTCCATCGTGTCGTTGCCGGCGCCGCCGATCTCGACGTCGTTGCCGCCATGGCCCCAGAACCAGACGCCGTCGTCGTTGGCGACCAGTTGGTCGTCGAACTCGCTGCCGATCCAGCGCTCGATGTTGGTGAAGCTGTCGCCCGCGGCGTCGCCCGTGCTGTTCGCCGGGTTGCGCAGATCCAGAACGACGCCCGCGGTGGCGTTCGCGTAGGTCACCTCGTCGAAGCCGTCGCCGCCGTCGAACACGTCGGCCCCGGCCCCGCCTTCCATGGTGTCGTGACCGATGCCGCCGATCAGCGTGTCGTTGCCGTCGCCGCCGTACATCAGATCGTTGCCCTGGCCGCCGTCCATGCTGTCGTCGCCGGCGCCCCCGTACATGGTGTCGGTGTCCCCTTCACCGAACAGGGTGTCGTTGCCGGCGCCGCCGTCGAGCATGTCGTTGCCCCAGCCGCCGTAGATCAGGTCGTTGCCGTCCTCGCCATAGAGCACGTCGTTGTCGGCACGGCTGTAGATCTGGTCATCACCGGCCCCGCCATAGACGGTGTCGTTGCCGTCGCCGCTCTCCATGGTGTCGTTGCCGGCGCCGCCGATCTCCACGTCGTCGCCCGCATGGCCCCAGAACCACACCGGGTCGTTGCCGGCCACCATGGTGTCGGCGTAGTTGGAGCCGATCCAGCGCTCGATGCCGGTGAAGCTGTCGCCGGCGGCATCGCCCGTGCTGTTCGCCGGGTTGCCGATGTCGATGACCATGCCGGTGGTGGCGTTCTCGTAGGTGACGATGTCGAAGCCGTCGCCGCCGTCGAACACGTCGGCCCCGGCCCCGCCGTCCATGGTGTCATGGCCGAGTCCGCCGATCAGCGTGTCGTTGCCGCCGTTGCCGATCAGGACGTCGTTGCCCGCCCCGCCATCCACGAGGTCGGCGGCATCATCGCTGCTCAAGGTGTCGTTGCCGGTGGTCGCGGTGCCGGTGACGGCCAGCACATGGTTCCAGCCATCGGCCCCGGCGAGAGGGGAGGCCGCCATCACCGGCGCCGTCCACGCGTCCAGCCGCCAGGAGGCGCCCCGCGCAGCCGGCCCGACGGGCCCCGTGGCGGCCGCGACCGCGGCGCCTGTGGCCGCGGCCAGACGGTCAAGAAGGCGGCGCCCCGTCTCGCCCATGGCGGCGTGGCAGGCGTGGATGTGGATCTCCGTGCCACGCGCGTCCGGCCAGGAGCGGTCGAGCAACGATTGCGCGTCCAGCGGTCGGGCGCCCAGCCGGACCCGCCCCGGTTCGCCATGGGCGACCAGATGGACAGCGGTTGGTCGCTGGGCGAGAACCTCGGCCAGAATGGCGTGGACATCGTCGGTGGCGGAGACGAGCGTGACCTGAACGTCGGGACGACGGGAGCCGAGCAGCCCGTCGAGATCCTCGATCCCAGCGTCCGCGATGATGACTTCGTTCAAGGGAAACTCTCCGTGGATTCTGTTGTGATCATTTTGGCATCCCGTCGCATCGTTCGCGGTTACGGCAAAGCGGGATGCCATATGACATGATTTTCCACGGCATAATCTTGCAATTCCCTAATAAGTAATAACTCATACTTATCTGCGGGACTAGCATTATAAGTCCATGAATTGATAGTAGCAGTTTATGGTGATTAATCACTTCAGATTGACTTTAGTCTTTGGACCAAGAGATGATCCTTGCGAGGAGGATGTCGACGCAATCGATATCCCTACTCCGTATTTTCAAGAGATTTTGGGGAGGGGAATGGATGTGAGACGGCTGTGCCAGCCGCCCTTTCGTGGTGCGTCCACCCCATCCGATGTGCGGCGACGTTGGCGCATAATCGTCGGAGGCTTGGGAAAAGCCTTTTTCAGCTCGTCATGCAGGCTGCCCGTCCAGGCACAGCTTCTTCTCCACGTCTCGCCAACCGCACCGGTCTTTCGCCCAGGTCTTCAGGCCTTGATCCAGGTCTTCAGCCCTTGATGATGCGTGTCTGCCCAGACGAGTTGGATCGCGGGAAACCGCAGGCGCACGCCCGCCGGTAGGAGCATGCACCTCACCTTCAGAAGATCGCCTTCCGTATCGACCAAGGTCTGCCGCTTTCCTCCGCTGATTTTGTTGCCGCCATCATAGCCGCACGGGCCGCCGCATTCGGCTGCCTTGACGGATTGACGGTCGATCGCCGCGGCCGTTGGTTGGGTTTTGCGGCCACGCCGCACATCCGCGATGCGTTCCTTTCGTGAAAATCTTCGAAACGACAGCCCGCTCTGATCGGTCGAATCTGTTGGAGACCGCTCCGGCCACAGGCGATCGTCCCCCATCGTGATGACGTGGCATGCCTCGATCGACGGCGTGTTTGGGTCCTTTGCCAAAAAGGCATATGAGCGGAAGATTTATTGAGTTTTCTTCTCGACAGCCTCTCAGAGAGTGATGCCGCCGGCCTGCAGATCGGGTTCCAGCTTCAGCGCCTCGACCGTCGTCCGCCCGGCGCGGAGCTGGGTGCGCAGGCCCTCCTCCATCCGCTCGCGCTCCGCCGCCTTGGCGAGCGTCGCGGCGGCCTCGGCCTGGGGCACCACGACCACCCCGTCGTCGTCGCCGACCAGGATGTCGCCCGGCATGACCATCACGCCGCCGCAGACGATGGGGGTGTTCACGTCGCCCGTGGGCTGGGTCTTGGTGGTGCCCTTCATGCTGGTGCCCCGGCAGAAGACCGGAAAGCCCATCTTGCGGATGGCCGCGGCGTCGCGCACGCAACCGTCGATCACCAGCCCGGCCAGACCCCGCTCGATCGCCGCCTCGGTCAGCACATCGCCCCAGGGGCCGGCCTCGGTCATGCCCTTGAAATCGACCACCAGCACGTCGCCCGGACGGGTCAGCGCCATGGCGGCGTGGATCATCAGATTGTCGGTGGGGCCCGCGGACACGGTCACCGCGGTGCCGAACAGCGTCATGCCTTGGTAGAGCGGCTTGATCGGAAAGGACATGGCGCCCTTCTTGCCCATCGCTTCGTGCAGCGTGGCCGGGGACTGGCCGCGGAAGGCGGCGAGCAGATCGGGAGCGGGGCGGAGGAATTCTTTGATGACGGTCATCGGGCAGGCACCTTTCGCGGCGGGAAGGCCGTCCATCCTCTGGAAGGCGGGGTGGGCGGAGCGAAGAAAAAGGCTCGGGGCTCACTCGTCCTTGAAGGCTTCGTCGCGGCGGCGGCGCACGGACGGCAGAACCATCAGGAGCAGCAGGAGACCGGCGGCGGCCAGCAGGCTGCCGCTGATCGGGCGGGTGGCGAAAACGGTGGGATCGCCGCCCGACAGCAGCAGGGCGCGCCCCAGATTCTCCTCCAGCATGGGCCCCAGCACGAAGCCCAGCATCAGCGGCGCCGGCTCGCACTCCAGCTTGCGCAGCACATAGCCCAGGACGCCGAACAGGGCCATCAGCAGGACGTTGAAGCCGTTGTTGTTCAGCGTGTAGGTGCCGATGCAGCAGAAGACCAGGATGGCCGGGAACAGATAGCCGTAGGGCACCTTCAGCAGCCGCACCCACAGTCCGATCATCGGCAGGTTCAGGATCACCAGGATCACGTTGCCGATCAGCATGCTGGCGATCATGCCCCAGAACAGCTCCGGCTGCTTGACCATGATCTGCGGCCCCGGCGTGATGCCGTGGATGGTCATGGCGCCGATCATCAGGGCCATGATGGCGTTGGGTGGGATGCCCAGGCTGAGCATTGGGATGAAGCAGGCCTGGGACGCGGCGTTGTTGGCGGCCTCCGGCGCGGCCACCCCCTCGATTGCGCCCTGGCCGAAGCGTTCCGGCCGGCGGGCCAGCTTCTTCTCCAGCGAATAGGCGGCGAAGGAGCCCAGCGTGGCGCCGCCCCCGGGCAGGATGCCGAGCAGCGCCCCCATCACCGTGCCGCGCACCGTCGCCGGCACGGCCTGGCGGATGTCCTCGCGCTTCGGCCACAGGCTGGCGATGGGGGCGGTGGTCCGCCCGGCACCGCCGGTCTGCTCCAGGCTGCTGATGATCTCCGCCAGCCCGAACAGCCCCATGGCGAGCGGCACGAAGTCGATGCCGTCGTAAAGCTGCGGCAGGCCGAAGGTGAAGCGCGTGTCGCCGGAATTGACGTCGGTGCCGACCATGCTCAGCAACAGGCCCAGCAGGATCATCGCGATGGCCTTCACGACCGCCCCATGCGCCAGGGTCACCGCCCCGATCAGCCCCAGCAGCATCAGCGACACATACTCCGCCGGCCCGAAGGCGAGCGCCACCCCGGCCAGCGGCGGACCGGCCACGGCGATCAGGAGCGTGGTGACGATCCCGGCGAACAGCGAGGCGAGCGCCGCCGTGGCGAGCGCCACTCCGGCCCGGCCCTGCCGTGCCATGGCGTGGCCGTCCAGGCAGGTGACGACGGACGAGGATTCGCCGGGCAGGTTCACCAGGATGGCCGTCGCCGACCCGCCGTACTGCGAGCCGTAGAAGATGCCGGCCAGCATGATGAGCGCGCCGACCGGCGGCAGGTGGAAGGTCAGCGGCAGCAGCATCGCCACCGTCGCGGTCGGTCCCAGACCGGGAAGAACGCCGATCAGCGTGCCGATCAGCGCCCCGCCGAAGCACAGCAGCAGATTGTCCGGAGACAGCGAGACCGACAGGCCGAGCAGAAGATTGGCGATCAGCTCCATCACGGTGACACCCACAGGGGCCACACCCGCAGGGGCAGGCCCAGCCCCCAGACGAACAGCGCGACACAGCCCGCCGCCAGGGCGCCGCCCAGCAGCACCAGCGGAACCGGGCGCAGCCTCTGTCCGGCCAGATTGCCGAGCCCCACCAGGATCAGCACCGCCGGCACCAGCCCCAGCGTCTCCACCGTTCCGGCGAAGGCCAGCACCGCCGCCGTCACCCCGACCAGCGGGCGCCAAGCCCAGGACGGCAGAGCGGTGCTGTGAAGCGGAAGGCTGCGTCCGGCCACCACGGCGCCTGCCAGCACCATCAGCAGCCCGATCATCCGTGGGAAGAAGCCGGATTGCACATAGGCCAGCGTTCCGGTCGGCCAGGCGCGCCCCAGCCACAGGGCGCCCAGCCCGAAGGCCACGATCAGCAGGCCGGCAGCCAAATCCTGCGCAGCCCGGACCGGAACCCGCAGAGGCGCTCCTCCATCATCCGCAATGGCCGGCGCAATGGCTGGCAGCGTGTTTTCGGGCGCGCTTCGCGCGGTGCCGCGAGGGGGGGCGAACGGACCGTGGGGCGGGGCGGACGCGGAAGAGGATGGGCGGAGGTCTGAGAGGGGTAGGCTCGGCATGGGGCTTCGACGGCTTTCAATGGGCGGCTTTCGGGAGGGGTGCGGCTGGGGTCACCGGTCCATCGCTTTCACAAGCATAAGGATAAAATTTAACGCATAATCTTTACTGATCGTTGTCATTCCATCCTAGTGAGATTACCAAAAAGAGCAAGAGTGTCGATAACGCGCCGTTTTCTAACTCGTGCGATCCCATATATGAGGTTTTTCGCTTGCCCTATTGACTGGTAAGCGCCTGAACGATTTATGAGTGTTATCGAATGCACGCGGCATGGCGGAATCCGGAGGCCGCCCTTTCATGTTTCTTGCCCCGGCGGCCCCTGCCCGTTACCCAGGGCGCAGCGCGAACAAGAACACGCCGTGAGCAAGGATAAGACGAAGGAGACCCAGGGATGACGCGCCGCCTGCGCCCGTGGACTGTGCTCGAAAGCCGCGAACTGCTCGACGCCGATCCGTTTCTGAAAGTTCATGTCGAGACGGTGGAACTGCCCGACGGGCGGGTCATCCGGGACTACTACCAGTTCGACATGCCGTCCTTCGCCTGCATCTTCGCCGAGACGGAGGACGGGCGCGCCATCGTCTACCGCCAGTACCGGCATGGTCCGCGGCGTGTGAACCTGACCTTCCCCGGCGGCCATCTGTCACCGGGCGAGGATCCGCTGGAGGCGGCCCGGCGGGAGCTTCTGGAGGAGACCGGCTTCGTCTCGGACCACTGGATGGCGCTCGGCGGCTACACGGTCAACGCCAACCAGGGCGGCGCGGTGTCCCACATGTTCCACGCCACAGGCTGCCGCCGGGTCGCCGATCCCCTGTCGGACGACCTGGAGGAAACGGAGATTCTGTTCATGACGCGGGAGGAGCTTCTGGCCGCCGTCGGACACGGCGAGATCGCCCTGCTCACCCAGGTCGCCCTGGTCAGCATGGTGTGGCAGGCCGACATCCGGGCGGCGCTCGCGCGCCGGCACCCATGACGTGATCATCCGTGACGCGGCGCTGCTGGCCTGCGTGCAGCAAGGCGGCTCTTGCAGACTGAAGCGTGAGCTTGGCTTTACTGATCTTTATCAAAAAATAGGTATGTCCTCGGAGCAGATCGTCTGTTTACGCGCTGTTAATCAAATCAGCTCATAAATAGCCTCACCAAGTTCACTTGGTTTCCTCCCTCCCAAAACTAGGCTGCGCCTCACCGGCTGCAGCCTTTTCTTTTTCCGATATCTGCGATCCGGTGGGGTGGGTTGAGGGCGGGGTATTTCCGGCAATGGGGACTCACCGAGGGCTTGACCTTTGCTGCGATGCAGCATAGATTGATTCCCGGATGCCCTTTGGGCGTTTCCTCCCTAGACTTGAAGGCCGCGCCGTCCTGGCTGCGGCCTTTTTCTTTCCCACCGCCCGCGGGGCACGCATACCGTCGGGAGCGCGATCGTCTCTCGCGGTGCGGTAGCGCCCGTGATATGCAAGCCAGACCAGCGAACCCCAATCCGACGGATCAAAGGCCCGCACCATGGCCGAACGCCACACGCCTTCCCTGTCCACCCTCCGCAACCTGGGGCGGGGGCTGCTCGTCCTGCTCCTGCTCGGCGGTAGCGGGGCTTGGTGGGCGTGGCATGGGGCCTTCGGGATGGACGCCCTCCAGGACATCCTGCGCCACCACCCCGCGGCGCCGATCCTGTTCCTGCTCCTGCACATCCTGGCCAGCCTGCTGTTCTTTCCACGCTCCGTCATGGCGATGGTCGCCGGGTTGGTCTTCGGCGTCTGGTGGGGCGGGGTGCTGGCGGCGGCAGGCAGCGTGATCGGCGCCTCCACCGGCTTCCTGCTGACCCGCTACGTCTGCGACGGGCTGGTCCCGGCCCTGGACGGGGCGCGCTGGGGCGACATCCTGCGCCGGCTGGAGACGGGCGGCTGGCGGGCCGTCGCCATGCTGCGGCTGGTCCCCGTGCTGCCGCACAGCGGGGTGAACTACGCGCTCGGCCTGACGCGGGTGCGGCTTGGTGCCTACGCCTTCGGATCGCTGATCGGACAGTTGCCGATGACGGTAGCCTTCGTGCAGTTCGGGGCCGCGGGCGACCACGCCCTGGCCGGCAAACCGGACTGGATCGCGCCGACCGTCATCGGGCTCAGTCTGCTGATCCTGTCCGTCCTGCTGCCGAAGGTCGGGCCGAAGCTGCGGGAGAGGTTCGGCGCCGGGCGCGCCTGACGGCGGCGCCTGTCCGATTCCTGCACGTGTCCGGCCCCTGCGGAGGCACCATGAACATCGTCTTCATCCACCAGAACATGCCCGGCCAGTACAAGCATCTGGCCGCCTCCCTGGCCGCCGATCCGGCGAATCGCGTCGTCTTCATCACCAAGCGTGCCGACCGGGAGATCCCGAACGTGCGCCGCCTCTCCTACCAGCCAAGCCGCACCGCGCGGGAGAACGCGCACCCCTATCTGATCTCCACCGAGAACGCGGTGCTGCACGGCCAGGCCGTGGCCCGGCTGCTGATGGGGCTGCGCGAGGAGCGCTTCCGCCCCGACGTCATCGTCGGCCATCCGGGCTGGGGCGAGACCCTGTTCGTCAAGGACGTGTTCCCCAACATTCCCTATCTGAACTACTGCGAGTTCTTCTACCGCGCCCAAGGGCTGGACGTCGGCTTCGACCCGTCGGTTCCGGTCAATGTGGACACGGTGCTGCGTCTGCGGATGCGCAGCACACCGCTGCTGCTGTCTCTGGAAGCCTGCGACCGCGGCATCGCCCCCACCCAATGGCAGCGCGACTCCCATCCAGCGCCCTTCCATTCGAAGATCGAGGTCATCCACGACGGCGTGGACACCGCTCAACTCCTGCCCGACCCGGACGTCCGCGTCACGCTGCCGGACGGCACGGTGCTGACGCGCCAGGACGAGGTGCTGACCTACGCCGTGCGCAACCTGGAACCCTATCGCGGTTTCCCCAGCTTCATGCGTGCCCTGCCGCGCATTCTGGAGGCACGACCCAAGGCCCATGTGCTGATTGCCGGCGGCAACGAGGTCAGCTACGGCTCGGCCCCCCCTGGCGGGAAGAACTGGCGGGAGACCATGCTGGCCGAGGTGCCGCTCGACCCTGCCCGCGTCCATTTCCTGGGGCATCTCCCTTATGCCCAGTACCTGTCCATTCTGCGGGTGTCGCGGGCGCACGTCTACCTGACCTATCCCTTCGTCCTGTCCTGGTCGATGGTGGAATCCATGGCGCTCGGCTGCGTGGTGATCGGCTCCGACACCGCCCCGGTGCGGGAGGTGATCCGGCATGGGGAGAACGGGCTGCTGGCCGATTTCTTTTCTCCCCAGGACATCGCCGACAAGGCCGTCGCGGTGCTGGAGGACCCCGGCGCCTTCGCCCCGCTGGCCCGCAACGCGCGGGAGACAGCGGTGGAGCGCTTCGACCTGCCGCGCTGCCTGGAACGCCAGATCGCGCTGATCCGCGGCATGGCCTAGATGCCGTAACGGGCCGCGCCTGAAGCTCTGGCTTGGGCGGGCGGCTGCCCCCCGTGATGATGCGAAAAACGGAGTCCGAGCGGATTGGCGTCCCGTTGAAGCAGAACGGCGTGCGCGTGGCGTGCGCCTGAGCCGATACGACACATCGGGGCGGGTCATTCCGTTCGGCGCCGATCATGAGCGCTCCTGGCATTGCCGCAGGTTGCGATTCAATCTGCCATTCCATGGGCGCATCGCCATTGAACAATGCGGCGGCTGGACCAAGCACTGACGCCACATCGCAATTCGATCCGACAAGATCGCCTTCGTGTTCTCGCTTGGATCAAACGCGCCGTGATCCGCCGATCGCTGCACCGGCTTTGTTCCTCAGGAGCAATCTGAGTTTTCACGCAATATTTGCTTCAGATAATTCTTTTTGTCTTGTAATTACCATACACCTCCTCTGCATCAAGTCGTTATGAAGTTTTTCTTTATAACGCCCAGAACAAAACCCCGCCTGTATTTTTCAATTGACGCCCAGCCGGTGATCTATCAATTTTCCGTTGTTGGCGATTATTGCGGACGATATCCAAGAGTGCTGCCCAAGAGAGGCGATGGAATGGTATGGGAAGCGGCATTTTCCGCCTTCCAATATTATCGCCATCGTTGCAATCGGTTCTTGGAGTCGGCCGTCATGTTCGGCATCGAGCGGTGCGCAGGGTCCATGTCGGGCAATCCGCTGCGCTGATAAACAAGGCCCAGGTGCCGGGCTGGTGTTCCACTCGGGCACGGCCCTCCTGAAAGCCGCTGGGGAGAGAACGACCCGCCGGGAGGTCTGCGGGCCTGCCGAGGTGGACGGACATGTCTTGGAAATCGAAAGGGAACAGCCCCTCATGACCAGCACGACAGCGGAGCTTGAAGCGCTCCTCATGCAACGGTCACTGACCGACGCGCAGCTTCTGGCGGCGGCGGACGCCGCGGCGGACTTCCGCATCCTGCCGAACGCCACGGTGCTTAAGATCGGCGGACAGAGCGTCATCGACCGCGGCCGCGCCGCCGTCTACCCGCTGGTCGACGAGATCGTCGCCGCCCGCAAGGACCACAAGCTGCTGATCGGGACCGGCGCCGGCACCCGCGCCCGCCACCTCTATTCGATCGCGGCGGGGCTGAACCTGCCGGCCGGTCTGCTTTCGCAGCTCGGCGGCTCGGTCGCCGACCAGAACGCCGCGATGCTCGGCCAGCTTCTCGCCAAGCACGGCATCTCCGCGGTCGACGGCGCCGGTTTGTCGTCGGTACCGTTGTTCCTCGCCGAAGTGAACGCCGTCGTCTTCAGCGGCATGCCGCCCTACAAGCTGTGGATGCGCCCCGCCGCCGAAGGCGTCATTCCGCCCTACCGCACCGATGCCGGCTGTTTCCTGGTGGCCGAGCAGTTCGGCTGCAAGGCGATGATCTACGTGAAGGACGAGAACGGGCTCTACACCGAGAACCCGAAGACCTCGAAGAACGCCGCCTTCATCCCGAAGATCTCGGTGGACGAGATGAAGGCGAAGGGGCTTCAGGACTCGATCCTGGAATTCCCGGTGCTCGACCTGCTGAAGAACGCCCGCCACGTCCGCGAGGTGCAGGTCATCAACGGCCTCGTCCCCGGCAACCTGACCCGCGCGCTCGCCGGCGAGCATGTCGGCACCATCATCACCGCGCGCTGAAGGACCACACGCCATGTCCGACACCACCAACAGCATCAAGCATGTGGCCTCGCCACTCGCGCGCCAGACCCTTCTCGACGGCAGCCTGACCGCCCCGGTCGCCGGCGTCCGCCCGATCCGCCTGCTGCCCTGGCTCCAGGTCGTGAAGATCGGCGGGCGGTCGATCATGGACCGCGGCCACGAGGCGATCCTGCCGATCGTCGAGGAGATCCGCAGCATCCTGCCGGAGCATCGGCTGCTGATCCTGACCGGCGCCGGCATCCGCGCCCGCCATCTGTACAGCGTCGGACTGGACCTCGGCCTGCCGGTCGGCTCGCTCGCCCCGCTCGCCGCGACCGAGGCCGGGCAGAACGGCCACATCCTGGCCGCGCTGCTCTCGCCGGACGGCGTGTCCTACGTCGAGCACGGGACCATCGCGAACCAGCTCGCGGTCCATCTGTCGGCCGCCCGCGCGGTGGTGGGCAGCGCCTTCCCGCCCTATCACCACCACGAGTTCCCCGGCTCGCGCATCCCGCAGCACCGGGCCGACACCGGCGCCTTCCTGCTGGCCGACGCCCTGGGCGCCGCCGGGCTGACCGTCGTGGAGGATGTGGACGGCATCCACACCGCCGACCCGAACGGCCCCGAGGGCGGCACGGCGGAGCTGCTGCGCGAGACCACCGCCGCCGAACTGGCAACGCGGGGCGGCACGCTGCCGCTGGACGGCGCGCTGCTGGAGGTGATGGCGAACGCCCGCCATCTGGAGCGTGTGCAGGTCGTCAACGGGCTGGTGCCGGGCCGCCTGACCGCCGCGCTGCGCGGCGAGCATGTCGGCACCATCATCCACACCGGCATCCGCACCGGCGCCCGCCAGTTCTGAGCATACCCTCGCCCTCCGGCGGCGCAGATCAGGCCCCGATCATCCATGGAGCCCACGGCTCCGCTGATGATCGGGGCGTTGCGGATTGCGTGTTCGTTCTGGATAAGCCCCTTGGTCGATCTGCTTGGCTGGGGAGCCGGAGCCGAGATTGGGGCGTGTGGGAGTTTGAGTTCGGTCGATGATGCGCCGCCATCGGGGTGGAACGGAGCAAGGTCCCTTTTTTGCCGATCCTATGATCGCACTGCGGCGATGACCGACCCGGACGGAGGGAGCAAAAGCCCAGGGCTTGTGACTTTGGGCGGCAGTGTCCCGTTCCGCCATGAACAGACTGGGCCAGCGAGCGAAGGACCACTCTGCCCCCGGATGCAAGGGCTATGGAGCCACCGAAGATGATACTGAAGAAAAGAATTGGTTCCGCAACCGGTGCCATGTTCTGCCACATGTCGTTGCCGGGTAGGTTCGTTTAGAGAAGCCGGTTTCGCGCTGTCGTTGTCGGGTGGTTCGTGCGAAAAGCCGGATTCCTAAGGCTTCGACGTCCTCCCTGCCCCCGTTTTGCAGACCGGATCGTGCGAAATGCGGGCAGTTCATGCGAAAAGCGTCCTTGGGTGGCCTTTGGATTGCTGCCATGTCGTTGATCTGCCAATGATCCGTTCCGGACGAGAGCCGCCGTCACCGCCGCCAGATCCATTCCGCAGCTGGTTTCGCGGGGCTTTCGTCGCCTTCCGCGGCCTCCGAGCAGTCGGCGGTCACTGGCATTTTGTCGCGCGCCAGAACCGCTCAGGTGGGCTTTGATCGGTGGTGGTTTCGCCGTTCCCGGCCCTGCCTCCATGTTCATCCGGGTGGATAAAACCAACCGACATTCTGTACAAGGGGTTCCGGCGGGCATTTTTCCGCCCGAACCGTCCAGGAGGCCCCGTGGCCCTCGTCGCCTATGCCCGCGTCTCCACCGAGGAGCAGTCCACGGACTCGCAGCTCCTCGCCCTCAAGCAGGCCGGCTGCTCGGTCATCTTCGAGGAGCACGCGTCGGGCGGCGACCGCGACCGCCCGGTGCTGGCCAAGGCGCTTGCCAGCCTGAAGAAGGGCGACACGCTGGTGGTGGCGCGCATCGACCGGCTGGCGCGCTCGCTGTTCCACCTGCTGGAGGTGATCGACGGGCTGGGTCAGCGTGGGATCGCCTTCAAGTCGCTGGGCGATCCGATCGACACCACCAGCCCGCAGGGACGCTTTGCCCTGCAGGTTCTCGGTGCCGCGGCCGAGCTGGAACGGGCCCTGATCCGCGAGCGCTCGATCGCCGGGCTGGCGGCGGCGGTCGCGCGGGGCAAGGAACCGGGCAACCCCGGCCTGCGGCGGCGCGACCCGGCGGCGCTGGAGAAGGCCCACCGGGGTCGCGAAACCGCCCGCGACGATCTGGTGGTCGCGCACGCCCAGGCCTTTCTGCCGACCGTCGAGGCCCTGCGCCCGACGGCGCCCTGGGATCAGGTGGTGCGCGCGCTGAAAGGGCAGGGCCGGCTCCGGCCGTGGGACCGCAAGCCGTGGACGCCCAACAGCCTGATCCGCGCCGTGCGCCGGCTCGCCGCGGCGGGGCTGGTCCGCCAGGACATCCTCGATCCGGCCCCCAAGCGCATCGACAGCGACGACCTCGTGCGGATGGTGGCGGGGCTGGCGCTCGCCGAGCCCGGCATCACGCTGGACGGCATCGCGCGCCGTCTGCAGGGCATGGGGCAGCGCACGCCGCGCGGCGGCCTGCGCTGGAGCCGCTCGTCGGTGAAGCATTTGCTCGACCGCGCCAAGGAGCAGGGGCTGGTGTGGAAAGTGGAAAGCGCGTAGCGGTTGGCCCGCCGCTCACGCTGGGTGAAGGCTTTCCTGGAGCGTCCCATCAAGGCGATTGGCCCCACCTGCGGCTCGACGCCGCTTACGTAAAGCTCCGACGGAACAGGCGCATCGTCTCGGTGGCTGTCACCATCGCCGTGGCGGTGAACGCCGATGGCCGCCGCGAGGTGCTTGGGGGTCTCAGGGCATTCCGCGCCCCGCGGCGCATGGCGGCCGGAGACCTCATCACTGCCCTCCAGCTCCACACCAAATCTCAGGACACCATCCCTCCGCGTCGGCTCAAGCGCACTCCTTTTCACGACATGCCGTCAGACGGAGATGCCCTTGTGCCACTCCCATACCTGACGGCGGACGTCGCTGCCTCACCGGCCGCATTGCGGCGAGCACGGATCGAAGCTCGCGCGACGTGGGGCTGCCATCGCCCGAACCCGCCTTGATGCCGTGTCCCCACCCTCCTATAGTTCGGCCGTCGCGCCGGATGCCGGCGCCTTCGGGTCTTCACGGAGTGGTTGATGAGCCTTTCTGCCCACCTCGCCACGGCGGCCGCGCTGATCCAGCGGACGGCCACGCCCGCCCTCGACACGGTGGTGGAAGCGGCGATCACCGCCATGTCCGACGCGCTGCGCGGCGGCCGCCCCCTGCTGGTCTGCGGCAACGGCGGCTCGGCGTCGGATGCCATGCACATCACGGGCGAGCTGGTCGGCCGTTTCCTGAAGGAGCGGCGCGCCCTGAAGGCCATCTGCCTGTCGTCCAATTCGGCGGTGCTCACCGCTTGGGCCAACGATTATGATTACGCCACCGTCTTCTCCCGCCAAGTGGAAGCCTATGCCGAGCCCGGCGGCGTGCTTTTGGGGATCAGCACGAGCGGCAATTCGGCCAATGTTCTGAACGCCCTCACGGCAGCACGGGCGGCCGGCATGGCAACGGTTGGGCTGACCGGGGATGGCGGCGGCAAGATGGCGGCGCTGTGCGACCACTTGATCGCCGTGCCGTCGCGTCACACGCCGGACATTCAACAGGTTCATCTCTGCCTGTACCACTACATCTGCGAGATGATCGAAATGCGGTGCGCCTGACCAAGAAACTTGGGGAGAGGGCAGAGCAAGTATCTTTTTTAAGCAAACGGAATGGAGGATTTGAGCCGATGCGCGAGGTCGATCCTGGAAACCTTCGTATGTTTACATAAATTTTACCATTACCCCCCGAAAAAGATGTGGCCGGAGGCCGATGTGCAGCCCTCCTGATGCAGTTAGAAAACCTTTGGAGGGGAGAATGCCTCCTAAAAGCGATGCGGGCAGAAAATGGTGCTCTTTGCCCGCACGGCTGTGCTTCCAGCGCCTTTCCGGCAAAAGCCTCGGCTGTGCCCTGGCGTGAAGCGATGGACCGGAAACGTTCCGCAACCCGCTTTGAGGAACTCCGCTTCATCGAGGCTGTGCAATTCGATGTCCAGGCATGTCATCCATCCGACATCAACCTCTGACTCCATGGGCATGGCTCTCCGCCGTGTGCGAGGACGTCCCGATGCGCCTATCCAGAATCAATGATGGGGCAGCAACGCACCGAAATAAGACTCCGTTCTCTTCGAGGTTCCCCAGCCTGCAGCCGGTCGGCACCGCTCTGCAGAACGCTCGACGTTAACGGATCTGAACCCTCGCCTCTTTCCTTAGAACCAAACAGTAATTTCGATACCCAAGGAATGGAGCCTGCCTGTGACTGAGAAGATGCCTGCATGCGAGCCTGGAGACATCGTAAGCACGATCCATGACGTGATTTCGAAGGTTCGCAGCCGCAACAACATGCAGCTTCCTCCGGAAGCACCGCACGAGGCGACCCTTTCCCTCGCGGAGGTGCACCGCATGACGGATGCGGAGGCGGTCTTCCACGCCTACATGGTGATCTTCGGGCATGCTCCTGACCTCGGCGGCTTCCGGTACTATGTCAGCGCCCTGCGCCGCGGCACGTTGAGCCGCCGGCAGCTTCTGGACGTTCTGCAAAAGGCGGCATCTCCCAAAGTCCGGCACATCCGCATTCTCCATGACGCGACGGAGCAGGAGCTGGAAGCCAGCGACAGCCGAAGGGACACGACGCGCCTGTTCTACACCCAGGACGACTTCGCCTGCGAGGACGTCAACGAATTCCTGACGAGCGCGTATCATGCCATCCTGAAGCGCGCGCCCGACCCCGGCGGCATGAGCTCTTACCGGGAGGCGATGGAGAACGGCGTGTCCCGATCGGACATCTTGGCATCGTTGCTTGGCTCCAGCGAACATAAAGACCGCCATGAACCCGTCTTTATCCTTGGAATCACTCCAGGCGATCATATCGTTAAGCATCTGTTCAATATGATTGAAGGAATGTCTTCAAACATCATTGTTCTTGAACACCAGTTCCTTACCATTAAGAACAAGTAAGGTGGGCGCCATTATGAAAAAGCTTCTCGTCCTCTGCTTTTTTCCGGCTTTTACCCCACCTGTGAGCGGCGGCGAACTGCGGTTGTACAACATGTACAAGCAGCTCAGCGAACGCTTCGACATCAGCCTCGTCTCATGGACCTATGGGCAGAGCCGCTTTGAGGTTGTGCAGCACAGCGCGGCCTTCCGCGAATACCGTGTTCCAAAGGATTCCTCCTTCGACAGCGCCTATGACGCCTGTCACAAGGCGGGCCTGACCGGGGAACTGGCCGGGGTCGTCTGCGCCATGGTCGGCCGCGGCGATACTCAGTACCATAAGGTTGTCGCCGAGCTGGCGGCGAGCGCCGACGCGGTCATCCACGAGTTCCCCTACACGCTCCCATACGACCGCGGCATCGGATTGGATGGCAAGCCGCGTATTTACAACAGCCACAATCTTGAGAGCGAGATGATCACATCTCTCGCTCATGGAGCGCATGCCCAGGAGGCCATCGACCTGATCAGCCAGCTCGAACGCTCCCTGGTGGACAAGAGCGCGCTGGTTTTCGCGACTTCCCCCGAAGAACTTCTCAAGTTCCACCTGCTCTACAGCGTGCCTCCGGAGAAGCTGCGGCTGGCGGCAAACGGGTTCTCCTCCGCCGAGTTCACTTTCGAGCGCCAGGAAGTCGAAGGACCGGACGCCTACGCCCTCTTCATGGGATCGCAGCACCCGCCCAATGTCGAGGGCGCCCGCTTCATTGTCGAAAAGCTGGCCTCCCAGTTCCCGCGGCAGCGCTTCGTCATCGCAGGCCGTGTCTGCCAGTCCATCGCAAGCGCGCCGGGTAATGTGCAACTCCTTGGCGAGGTCAGCAGCGAGGAGAAAAAGACGCTGTTCCAGCGCGCCTCCTTCTTCGTCAACCCCATCTTCGCCGGCGCCGGCACCAGCTTGAAGATGGTTGAAGCCATGGCCGCCGGGCTTCCGATCATAACCACTGCGACGGGCGCCCGCGGGCTCGGCCTGACCGACGGCGTGAACGCCCTGCTTGCGGAGCCCAACACGTTCGACGCGGCGGTGGCGCGCATCGTGCTCGATCCGGACTTGCGCCGGTCCCTGTCGGACGCCGCCCGGCACGCCGCCATCCAGAACTTCTCCTGGACCAAGATCGGCCAGGCGGTTGCCGACGCGGTCGAGCGTGTTATCGACGCTCCGCCCGTCACCCCCGCCCAGCCGCACCCGCTCGCGCTGGTGGTCAACGATTATTCCGTCCGGAACGCGGTGTCCGGAGGGTCCAAGCGGATCCACAGCCTGCTGAGCGAGGTTGCAAAAGAGCGCTATATCGCCTTCCTCTGCCTCCACGATAAGCCG
Source organism: Azospirillum himalayense (assembly GCF_042657465.1). Classification (NCBI taxonomy): domain Bacteria; kingdom Pseudomonadati; phylum Pseudomonadota; class Alphaproteobacteria; order Rhodospirillales; family Azospirillaceae; genus Azospirillum; species Azospirillum himalayense. The sequence continues at coordinate 22,729 of NZ_JBHSLC010000017.1, forward strand.
ATCATCGAGATCGAGGAACTGTCGCCGGGCTTCACCGAAATCCGCGTTCCCAAGACGGCGGACCAGAAAGTCTTCGAAGACGGCACCAACAGCCGGAATTGGATTTCGATCAACGACATCTCCGCGGCGCTCTTCTGCCTGGGCAACAACTGGCTGGTCCGGCTGTTCCGGCGTCTCAGTGACAAGGCCGGCGTGGTCGTCTTTTCGCATCCATACATGTCGCCTCTGCTTGAAGCCATCGGAGCCTACAGGGCCGTCGTCTACGAATCCCACAATGTCGAAGCCGACATGAAGGCTGACATCCTCAAGCCCCACAGCGACGGCGAGATCCTCACCGCCTTCGTGCGCAGGCTGGAGGATTATCTGCACGAACGGTCGGACGTGGTCATCACCACCACGGCAGCCGACAAGGCAGCCCTGCAGGCGCGGCACCCGGACATCCCTGCCGAGGTCGTGCTGAACGGATGCGAGGTGCTTTCCGAAATGGATGCTCGGGCGATCCTCGCCGAGCGCCGGACCAGGGATTTGTCGACTGGCTTCCGGGCCGTCTTCGTCGGCAGCGGGCACCCACCGAACGTCGAGGCCGCGAAGACGCTGTGCGAAAGCGTTCTCCCTCGCTTTCCGAACATGCAGTTGTGGATCATCGGCTCCGTGGGCGAGTCACTGGGCGCCTACGCGGACATGCCCAACCTGCGGCGCTTCGGCGTGGTGTCAGACCGGCGGAAGCACGAGCTTCTGCTCCAGGCCGACATCGCACTCAACCCGGTGGTCAGCGGCGGCGGCTCGAACCTCAAGCTCTCGGATTATTTCGGCTATGCCCTTCCGGCGGTGTCGATGGCGGACGGGGTGCGCGGCTTCACTGTCGAACACGGCGTGGAGCTGCTCATTGCGCACAGTGGCGAGCAGTTCGTCGAGGCGATCGGTAGCCTTGTCGGCGATCCGGACGCCCGGACGGCGATTGCCGAGGCCGGCTATCGCTTCGCTATCCGGAACTTGGATTGGAAGCGCCTCGGAAAATCCTATGAAGAGGTTCTGGGTCGGGTGACGACCACCCGGTCCGGCAAATCGCACCGTATGCTGGTGGTGACGTACCGCTACACGGAACCGTGCCTGGGCGGTGCGGAGGAATACCTCGTGCGCTTGCTCAAGCGGTGCACGGAACTGACCGGCATGTCGATCGATCTGGTGGCTCCGGACGTCGGCCACATCACCAACATCCACCATTTTGCCTCCACCTACCAAGCAACCCAGACGAAGCCCGAGCGTCTGTTCGCGTCCTTCGTCGACAAGATCGCACTCTTCCCACCCGCCCCCATCGATGACGCCATGCAGAAGGCGGCGGGGGAACGGCTGTGGCAGGTCTGGATGGCCGAGCGGCGTCAACTGGGCCGGTCCGCCGCCGGCCAGATGCCCACCTCCTGCCTGCTGGGCGGCTGGTACGACGCCGAACTGCATGACCACACCTTCCACCGCTGGTCCAGCAACCAGGCGGACATCCACGTCGCCCAGGGGGTGTCCGGCATCCGCCTCAGTGGTTGGCATCCGGGCGCGGTCGAGGTCGACATCCAGGTCGACGACGACCCGCCCGCCCGCCTGACGCTGCGGGATGACTTCTCGTTCGACCTGGCCTTGATGCCGGACACGAGCCACCGCGTCAGCCTGACCATGCCCACCCGCCCGGCGACCGGAGAAGACGTGCGTCAGCTTGGCATCCTGCTCAAGAAGCTCGAAATCGTGCAGGGACGGCAAGGCATCTGGCGGGAGGTCCCGCTGGAACAAGGCTTCGAAATGATCTGGCGGGACATCGACTCCGCCGGCTGGATCGACGCCCTCCGGCAGGTGGCGCAAGCCCGCTCCGCCGTCGACGAGGAGGCATTCCTGCGCCTGCGCGGCCCACGCTCGCCAGCCTTGGTGGATCATGTGCGGGCGGTGGCCCACGAGTATGACGTCGTCCTGCTGCAGGGCGTGCCGTTCAGCAACTCGGTGGATGTGGCGCAGGCGATCCGCAAGGCGGGCGTTCCGCTCATCGTGCTGCCCCACTATCATGTCGACGACCAGTTCTATCACTGGCGCCAGTACTACGAGCTTTTCACCGGCGCGAATGCCGTTCTGTCCTTCTCGCATTGGGTCAGCACCCACTTTTTTGCCAAACTTGGGGTGAACGCCCCGGTGCTGCCGGGCGGTGGCGTGGAGCCCATGGAATACTTGGCGCGCGGGCGCCAGTCGGAGGAGTTCCGCGCGTTCCGCAACAGCGACAGGCCTTATTTCCTGGTATTGGGGCGCAAAACCGGTTCCAAAGGCTATCGCACGATCGTGGAGGCTCACCAGGAGCTGCTGCGCAACACCGGTCTTTCCGTCGATCTCGTGCTGATCGGACCAGACGAGGACCGTCTGGCGCTGGAGGGGCAGAACATCCACTATTATGGCCGCCTCAGCCGCGACTTGGCCCTTGGCGCATTGGCCGGCTGCGTCGGGCTCGTGACGATGAGCACCAGCGAAAGCTTCGGCATCGTCCTTGTCGAGGCCTGGATGAGCGGACGCCCGGTCATCGCCAACCGGCGTTGCCTGTCCTTCACCGAACTGGTGGAGGATGGAAAGGATGGCCTGCTGGTCGGCAGCATGGGCGAGGTGACACAGGCGATGGCGACTCTGCTGTCCAACCCGGAGCAGGCCACCCGGATGGGAGACGCCGGTCAGAAGAAAGCCATGCGCCACTTCACGTGGAGCACCGCAGCCGAGCGTTTCCGCGACATCGTTGTCGACGTCTGCGACAATAAGGGACAGACCAAGACAGCTTGGAATATGGACGAGGGGACTTTCGTCTAGCTTTTCAAGTGAAGCAACAAACGGATTGCTTGCCGAACCGGTCCATCAGGTCCATGAAGAGTGGCAGATGAACCGGTTCGCCCGGTGTCGATTGGGAAAGGGTGTCTGACAGTGATCGTGATCCCGATGGTGGGTTTGAGCAGCCGGTTCACCAAGGCTGGCTACAGACAGCCGAAATACATGCTGCCGCTCGGTGGGCGCAGCGTGTTCAGTCACGCCGTTGACAGCTTTTCCGCCTACTTCGCGACGCAACCATTCCTGTTCGTCGTTCGCGACGTCCAGGACACAGAGGCTTTTGTGAAACGCGAGTGCGCGGCGCTGGGGATTGCCGATGCCCGGGTGGTTGTCCTGCCCGAGATGACGCGCGGCCAGGCGGAGACGGTCATGGAAGGGCTGTCCCGGACCGGCTGCGCGGATACGGATGCGGTGACCATCTTCAACATAGACACCTTTCGGCCCTCCTTCCGCTATCCCGATGCCTTCGACGTCACTGCCGTGGATGGGTACCTGGAGGTTTTCGAAGGCAGCGGAGCGAACTGGTCCTATGTCCGGCCGGATGCCTCCCGCCCCTATGGTGTTACGGAAACTGCGGAGAAGCGGGAAATCTCCAACCTGTGCTGCACGGGACTTTACCATTTCCGAAGCGCCGTCCTCTTTCAGGCCGCCTACCAGGCCCAGGCCGGCTTGCCGGCGGAAGCACTCCAGGGCAGCGAGTTGTATGTCGCTCCGCTTTACAACGAGCTGATCCGAAACGGCCATGACGTCCGATATGCCAAGATACAGAAGAAAGACGTTATATTTTGCGGAGTCCCTGATGAATACGAAGCTCTTTTGAAGCAGGAATCTTGAGAGCAACCAAAAAATTCCGGTCCGGCAGCCAAATCTGTTTATTCTCTCGAATCCAGACCGGGTTTCATCCACGCTCTAATCCCGAATAATAGGAATAGGCGATGCTGAGTCTTGATGATATTCAATTTCTAAAGGCATTGACGAGCAACGATGCCGGCTATGTGAAGGATTATTTCATCAAGGAAGTTTCCGCAACGGTTCAAGACGACGGTGCGGATCTTGTTCTCAACGCCTATATGGCCTTCCTTGGAAGAACGGTCATCCGAAATGGTTTCAGCGTACTGGCCATTGATCCGTCGGACACGCGGCCATTCGAAGTCATGATCGCCGGATCCAACCCGGCACACAATTTCTATGGGGTGGTCCCGGCGCCGCATCGCCCCAACGCGTCCCTGCTCCTGGATCGCCTCCAGCGGGAGCGCCGTTCCGATTGCGCCCTGTACCGGATGAGTCTGTCTGAGGCGCTGGGCGCGAAACTTCTGCGGCCCGCCGACCTGATCGTCTTCACCAACATCCATGATCCCGCCACCGCCTATGGCGATCTGCGCACGGTTTCCCAATCCGTCGCCCGCCCGCTCGCCCGCGTGGTTCTCCACGGCGCGCACGACGCGGTAACCTCCCTCGTCGACCGGCTGAGCGATGAGGACGCATCCCCGGAATGGGAGTTCCTCCACTCGGCAGCGGATGGTGGGACGATGCGGTTCGTTTCCCTGCGCATCAAGGCATCATCCGAACCGATGGATCGCGGCGCGGTTGGCACGCGCCTGGAACTGGTCGGCTTCGATGCCCTGGGAGATCCGGTCGATGCCGCCGAACTGACGCGGCACGAGGATCGGTATGCTGAAATTCTGCCGGCGGGCTCCATTCCCAACACGGCGTCGGAAGCGAGCCAGGACGCCTCCGACGCGAAACGGCCCCATCTCCACTACGATGCCTTCCGCTGCGCGCACTTCCGCGGCGCCCGCCTGATCGGGCATTCGGGCGTTCTCGACCGCAACGGCCGCCTGTTCTCCGGAAGCCTGTGTGCCCAGAAGGAGATGGTGCGCGAGGGACACTATTGGGAAATCCCATACATTGCTCCGCACAAGGACGGTGGCTATCACGTGAACGTGGCGGCGGTCGGTCAGCACTGCTACAGGAAGGCGCTGCTGCTGACACAGGCTTGGGAGGAAAATTATCAGCATTGGCTGTTCGAGATCCTTCCCCAGGTGACCGCCGCCTGGCAGGCCGGGGTCGACACGGTGATCGTGTCGTCGGACATCCGGCGCTACCAAAGGCGGGCTCTGGAGTTGTTGGGGTTTAGTGGCGATAGGGTCGTGACCCACGATCTGACGCACACGATGTATTGCGACAGCCTGCTCGCCGGATCTTTCACCGCCTTCAACATGGGGTGGGTCCATCCCGAGGCGTTCGCCGTGTACGATCGCTTGGTGGAGGCGACGCGGGAGACGGCAACCATCGAATCCCCCGAACTCGTCTACATTTCGCGTTCAGACGCAGAGTGGAAACGGCGCCTTCTGAACGAAGCAGAATTGATCGAGCGCCTGTCGCGGCTTGGCTTTGTCGCCATCAACCCAGGCGCTCTGGATTTCGACAACGAAGTTCAAGTGCTGTCCAAGGCCAAGATCATCGTTGGCGCGGTGGGAGCCGGCATGTCCAACATGGTGTTCGCCCCGCCCGGCATCGATGTAATCGCCATTCAGTCTCCGAGCTTCGGAATGACCAGCCGCTTCTTCCCAATGGTCGCCAGCATACGCAGCCAACGCTGGCACAGCATTATGAGCGTTGCGCTGAATCCGACGGCCAACGACGTCGCGGTTGGACAGAACGACAACATCAACATCATCGTCGACATCGACGCCGTTGCCGCTAAAGTAGAAAAACTTCTAGAAAATATGGCGTGATAGGCAAGGCCAATGGCGGTGCCGACCTGGGAAGACCTGGGCGCCGGCGGGTTGCATGCCTTGGCGTGACGGGAGAGCAAAGGGCGGATGGCGGCGGTGCGGTCGGCAGCCTGACCGTCCGTCGACGGAAAGGCAAGCGGCTGACCGTGCGGATCGCTCAGGGCATGGATTCTGGTGGTTTGTCCACCATGGGACCGCTCGATGGCCTGGCCCCGCTTTCCCCTTTGCCGCCGTTCACCAAACGATGGACACACCGCCGTGGAGTCGATCATCGTCAGTCACAACTGCCCGTCGTTCTTCACAAGCCCCCGTCCCCAAGGCTTTGTCACAACGATTCCATCCAGGAGAGTCCCTTTATGGGTCCGGGCATTAAGAAACAGAGTCACTCTCTATAGAATTGAAATTTTTGGCGACGTGTTTCGCAAAGTGCGGTAAAAACTCTCCAGCAAGGTTCGTGTCCAAAAAATTGATCGTCCATTTTCTCGCTCCGAGGGAGATTGGGCAATCAAGCGAACTGTCTTTGAGGCGGTGATGGGCTTTATGAAAAGTGCGCTGAAGGCTTTCTCCAAGAGCTGTGCCCCGGACATCAATCCAGCTCCAAGGATAAATGATTCCGATACAGTTGAGTGTGCGCATCCTCAGCCTGCGTCAATCCCGCGAAATGATAGGTTGTGCTTTCTGCACATTCCGAAGGCCGGCGGAACCTCGATCGGTGGGTTCTTCGGAAAATTCTTCCACGTCAACGAAATCAGCACCCTTCTGTCGCCTCTCGACCTTCAACGGATGCCGATGAGCGAGTTGCGGAATACCCGCCTCCTGCGCTCCCACGCGGTGCAGACCGCTTACCAGATGTGCGGTCAGGATTTTCGGACGATTTCGTTCGTCCGCCAACCGGTCGAACGGGCGATTTCCCACTTCAAGCATTTGCGGACCTTGGCCGACAGCCTGCCGGACTATCGGATCTTCGCCGGCATGGACCTGTCCACGTTCCTGGCAAGCGAAGCCGGGCGGGCCGAGATCATGAACTTGCAATGCAGCCTCTACGGCATCGGGGGAACCGTCGCAACCCCCTTGCTCGTCAACCCTCATGGCTGGCAGCGGCCTTCGCTGATGGACCGGCTCGGCTCGCCGGAGATGCTTGAGGATGCCTTGGCGTTCGCAAACACGCTGGACTATGTCGGCACCATCGAGAACTGGCTGCACAACATCAGCGCCCTATGCATGGACATGAACTGGCCCGTGCCGGAGCAGGCGGATTTGCATCGCCTGAACGAAGGCCAGCTCAAGCTGACCGAAGTGCGGAAGCAAGACCTGGCCGAAATCGAACGCCTTGTCTCCCTCGACCTCGAACTCTACGCCGCCATTGAAGCGCGTGAAACGATGGAAGCGCAAAAGATCCAAGAACAGCTCGAGGATGCCAGAGAGCGCTACGAATCAACAGGCAACCGAAGAGAATCCCACTATTATTGGAATTTTGAGAACTCCTTTTTTGCCAATGGCGTTTATCAACGTGAATCCGGCGTCGTAAAGAACGCCTTTGGAAGAGAGGATATTGGGGCAAACCTCAACGGTCGTCGTCTTTATTCATACTGGGGTGGCGAAGACATCGCCTTTGACGCTTGGCTAAACCCGGGAAACGACTACCGTATGCGCGCCTGCTTCGACTTTTTGGAAGGCTTTGAATTTAGCAAGGTTGAATTGTCTATCAACGGCACCATAATCGACCGGGACTCCTGGCAGACAACCTTCGGCCGCGAGATGATGGTGGATGCGGCGATTCCTGCACGGCTTCTGAAGGAATCAGGCTTTGTCCGCGTGCGTTTCACCTGCCCCGGACAGGGGCGGCGGGTTCCTGGCGATTCCCGGCTGCTCGCCCTCCACATGCAGTGGATTGAGCTTTTTCCGGACCGCTGATCCCGCCCCCAAGCGATAAGGCCGATCACACGATGGCGAGGCTATCCGCCCGTGCGCCCTGCGCAACGAGTGTGTCGTAAAGCCGCAGCGCGTTCGCCAGCATGGCCATCTGCCGTTGCGGATGGTCCGCGTGCAGGGGCAGCATGGAGAGGAAAAACAGGATCGAGATCGGCAGGCTGGCCGCGTCGTGCAGAGTCAGCCCACCGAAGCGGGTCCGCAGGAACTCCTCCTGGATCTCGCGAATCCGCCCTTCCGTCGGCAGAGCGAACTCGATCCGGCGATCCGGGCGCACGTCAAGCCGGTACTGACCGGCGATGATGAAATCATACAGACCAACCACCGAATGATGCAGCTTCGCGAGGTCGTACCGCCGATCGCCGTAGATGGTCGGCTCACCCCGGCCGTTCAGGGCGCGCGGGTCGATCAGCTTTACGCGCTGCGTCCGGAAGTCATAAAGGATGTTGCTGAAGCACAGATCGCCGTGGATGACCCGGATGTCCTGCTCCTCCGGCGGGCGGACGGCGGCGGCGGCGGCCTCGGTGATGGCCCGCAGGGAGGGGAGCTCCTGCCCGTTCAGAACCCAGTGACCGTCCAGATCCAGGCCGGTGTCGGCGGCGAAGCGCTCCAGGCGCTCCATGGTCTTTTCCCGGTACAGCGTCCGCGTGGCCTCGATCTCCTGAGTCGCCGCTTCGGGCTGGTAGCCGCTGCAAGCCGTCACCCATTCGTCGAGCGCCCGGAAAATGGAACGCCAGACCACCTGGGGCAGCCGGCCGAACACATAAAGGTCGCTCAGCGGCAGGTGATGCAGATATTCGACCTCGTAGCTGATCTGGGACGTTTCGGTGGATACACCCAGCAGATGCGGCGTGAAGGTCCGCAGGCGCGGCGGCAACTTCTCATACCAGGCGGCTTCCGCGAGCATCTTGCGCGCATCGTGGCTCGACTTGGCGACGACGCGGCCGGTGATCTGCAGATCGTTGAAGGCCCGCTGCGTGGTCATGCGGGTGCGCGACTGGTAGTAGGTCTGGAGATGGCCGAAGTCCATCCAGGCGCCCGTCTTGATGGGACGAAGGCGCCGGCTGCCGCTGTAACCCATCAAGCCGGCAATGAAGTCACCACGGGCGCGCGTGATCGACTGCACGAGCAAGTGGCTGCTTGAAAAGGAGAAATAGCCGCTGAGATACTGGCGTCCGGTTCCGGTGGTCGGAAACTCGTCCATCACGGCCGGCAAGCCCTTGTCCTCGTCCCGCCATTCGGCCCAGAGATAATATTCGTCGGTCGAATCAACCGAGACGACGTCCAGCTGCGGGAAGTCGATGTCCTCGATCAGGGTATCGCCGTGCAGGATGCGCAGTTCGCCGTCACCGGGCGCCGTGACGTTGAGCACGAAGACCACCGACTCGCCCAGCCGGAGATTGTCCGGGACCCGAACCAACTCGACCCCAAGATGCTCAAGCTTCGCCAGGTCGAACTCGTCGGGAGTGAAATCCTCGGGAATGGACAGAAGAAGACGGGCCGGATTGGCCGACCGCAGCCGCTCAATCTGCCGTTCGTAAAGGCGTCGGTTGCCGACCGGCAGAAAGGCCGGCGGCAGTCGCCCGAACTCGGCGACGAACTCCGTTCCCACATAGGCGCCTGACGTGATCAGAACCGTCGTCATGCCTCCACCTCCACGGCGGACTCGGCCTCCAGAAGCCGCTTGATTTCTTCCGGACTCAGCCGGGCGAACTCGGACGGCCGGATGCTGCGGTCGTCCACATAGAAGCCCTCGGTGCCGCACCAGGGCTTGCCCACGACAACCTCATCGTAGGGAACGCCGTGCCGGTCCAGCCAGTCGAGGATGCCCGGCAGCGTATGCACGTTGATGCGGCCCACCACGCCACCGTAGGTGCGCATGTTCCGGCTGGTATGAATGACGATCTCGAAGCCGGCCGCCCGATAGGTTCGCAGCTTGGCGATCACCTCATGATTGGGCGCCTTGTCCGGATAGTCGGTGTCCTTCGAATCGAAAGTCAGGGTGCCATCGAGATCGATGATGAGCCGTTTCATCAAACAACCATTCATCCAAGTGGAAACAGAGCAGAGATTAGATCTTATGCCTTAATAAAGCATAATCTTTTACACCTCTATGCAGAAATTACGCGAAAAATAATCTGATACAGAATCGGCATTTTGGCAATTAATTGGATTGATATTAGAAAAACAAAAAGATTATATTATGAATATTAAAAATATACAGTAAACTTCCCGTAAAAACTTCTTCTTCATTAATAGCTAAACGTCTTATTAATATAAAGCTCACCTCCAGGCTAATAAATACAATAGAAAGCCCCCCTCCTCCTGCAAATAGGAATTAATTCTAGATCAGGTAATGGCCTTACGGTCATAAATTCTTCAATACAGTTGTCGTAATTTAGAAGCTACCCGATAATGGTTAACGGTTTGTTTAATATTCGGTATCATTGAAAAGCCATGCACTCACAGGCAACAGCTTGACCCTACGCTATCTTATTGAGTGTCAAGGCGAACTTTAAAAATCCGCAACAGCCCGTTTCAGAGCCTCCTCCCACCCCCTGAGCGATCCCGCAAAATGAGCCTGCTCCCCTCCCTCACGATCACCGTAATCGATTATTGAAGGAGAAACCCAAATGGCACCGTCCTCTGCAGACACTTGACGCACGCCTTCATCTGTAGCGTTAAAGACTGCAAGGCGGAAATTGAGGCCAGGAAACGTGCGGCGAATTTCAGAGGCAATAGCAGCGTAGCTAGATGACAGAGCATAACCCTTAGGGCGCTCAAGCCAATCATGCCCACCATCTCTGTTTACGACAAAAATAGCCCTTTTTGTGGAGCTTATGTCGTCAAAGAAACGGGAAGACAAAAAAATATATTTACTCCTAACTGATTCTATCTCATCTTGCCAAGAACCAGATATCGCTCCATTATTACTTCTGATAAAATCGTGATGATGCAATATTCTATACTTTTTATTGATAACAGACTTCCCATCACCGACTATTTCCAAATTTTCACATGTTAAATCTATTTCGAATCGGTTCCTCAATATAGAAGACACTGATTCTATAGGCGTTATCAACCAGTCGAATGGATACGACTTATCAATTCCAAAGCACTTTCTTAGATTAAAAGTGATCTCACAATTTGTTCCAAGGCTAATAATTGGAAAATCCATATCCACACCATTCAGACATATGCTCCAGTTTCACGCATAATAGAGATAAATTGAAAATTTTCAATATAAATCAGTGCCTATTTTGTAAATGCTATCTCTTTGTGTGCATGTTTAGGAGATGCTCAACAAGTATCGCATACGTGAGCAGAAATGCATTCGCATCGAGCTTTCATCCTACCGGTCTATGTGCTCAGACAAGATATGATGGCTCATACCGCCGGGCCTAAGAGCACGGATCAAAACCATGCCTTCATGGCCCCAAGCCATTGATTTCGCTCGGACTGAACGAGGTTTTGATCGGCACTCTAAGCCTTGAAACATGAGCGTCAGGGGTGGCTGGTGAAGAAGCGTAGACGCTCCGGTGCGGCGGTATCAGCCCTTCACCGCTTCTTCAACAGCTCCAGTTCAGTGGTATCAGACGGCCCGAATACCTAGCCTGCACTGCCAACTCGAAAAATCAGAGCGCTGCCAGAATCAACCTTGATCAAATCTAGAATATAATCCTATAATAGGCCTGCAGGCAGGTCCTGCACGCCCGCACGGCCTCCCGTGTGGGCTTTTTTTTACCCGGCCTCGGCCGGCTTCGATCACCCAACTGAAAGGCGCCTGAATGTCCCCCTTGATTGGTCTCAACGATGCCATGGGCCGGGCAACCGCCGGACTAGCCCGATCCGACACCAGCTTCGCCGTCATGCTGGCGGCTGGACAGACCAAGACCATAACGGTGCCCGGCGGCGCGCGTGTGATGCTGCTCAACGCCACCGGCGACGTCTGGGTCCGATTCGGCGCCGCTGCCGCGGTGCCGGCCGCGGACGTGCTGGACGGCTCCGCCCCGGAACTGAACCCGGTCGCCCGCGATGTTGCCGGACTTTCCATCATCGGGCTCGCGGCGCCGGCGGCCTGCACCGTCAACCTCGTCTTCTATCAATAAGGGGAACGCCATGGTCATCGGCCCCTATCACACGCCGGCGCGCGCTCCCCTCCCAAACCTGTCGGGTCTGGCGCCGCTCGCCAGCCCGGTCTTTTCCGGCCAAGTGCAAATGCCCGCGGGCAGCGCAGCGGCCCCGTCCCTGGCCCCGGCCGGAGACGGCAACACCGGCCTCTTCTCCCCCGCCGACGACACGCTGGCCCTGGCGACCAACGGAAAGCAACGCCTGACCGTCGATCCGTCGGGCCGTACAATTCTCAATCACACCACCTCCCTATCCGGAGCATTCAGCGCCACCGGACGTCTCCAGGTCATCCAGGACGGGAACCCGTCAGCCACGTTATGGCGCTTCAACGGCACCGACGTCGGCGGCGCCTACGTCTTTTTCGAACGCTCACGCGGTTCGACCGTGGGGCAGAACGCCCTGCTGCAATGGGGTGACGGCATCGGGCAACTCGCCTTCAACGGAGCGGACGGCACCACCTATCACCGCGCCGCCATCCTGGGTGTCGACGTGGACGGTGCGGCGGCAGTGAACAGCATGCCCGGGCGGTTCGTCTTCTACACGACGCCGAACGGCTCGACCAACCCCATCGAACGCATGCGCGTCGCGTCCGACGGCACCATCACGCTGGGGCAGTACCCCGGCGCCGAAAGCCTGCGGGTCATCCCCACCAGCGGCGCCGTAAACCGGATCGACGTGACCGGGGCCGTTTCCGGCGGCGCGCCCAGTCTCGCGGCCTCCGGTGCGGACGCCAACATCGACCTGACGCTGACGCCGAAGGGAAGCGGACGCCTCCGCTTCGGCGCCTACACCGCCGCGAGCGGGCTGACCGCCTCCGGTTGCATCGAAGTCAAGGATGCCGGCGGCACCGTGCGCCGCCTGCTGGCCGCCTGATCCCCGCCTTCCAATCCCCACCTTTTCCAAGGAGTGCTCCCATGGCCCTGTGCAAACCGGTCGCCACGCCCTTCGGCGTGACCGCCACCTATCACCACGTCGCGGTGCTGCAGACCCATTTCCGCGAGGGCGTTTGCGACATCGTGCTCGCCAGTTACGTGGACGAGGCCGCCCGGCGCACGGGTTGCCAGCCGCTCGGAACCCTGCCCGGCCTGCGGCTGACGCTGGTGGAACTCGGGGCCTCCGCCGAGCCGAGCCGGGCGGCCGTCTACGCCGCCCTGTCCGGACGCCCGGAGTGGGAGGGCGCCACCGCCGGCTGATGCCGCGACGGCCGTTCCTGTCTTGACCATCCTCCGGCCGCAGGCCCTCCGACCGCGGCCGGAACACCCCGTCCCGACCCCGTCAACGGCGTGTCGCCCGGCATAGGAGTTCGATGAGGCCCAGCCCCAAACGCCGCTGGTCCTCACCCGGAGAGTAGGGAGCCAAGACCTCGAGCCTCAACGCAAAGCGGGACGCCTGCTCGATCATCGCAGCCGGAATCTCCACGACCCGCTCCTCGATGGCTCCGGGCCGCACCTCCCATTCCCCGACGACGGTTCCATTCACCACCACCCGCGCATGCTGCGCCACGCCCTCCGGGGCGGCCGCCAGCATGCGCGCATTGACGACCAGACTGCCGAACGCCAGGCGCGGTACGGGCAGCAGCAGCGAGGCGACGTCACCGTCCGTCCAGGTGCCCCAATGTTCGATGCAGGACCACCCCAGGACGACGAATTCCGCAAGATTGCCGCCGCACCGGAAATCCAGCCGCGTGACCTCGTGCAGCCAGTCCCGATAGACCGGCTCGCCGCGCAGCGCGTCGATCCGGTCGACATCCGCGCAGTCCTTCGGCCGGCGCGAGAAGTCCTTGCGGTCGTGGACGATGTCCACCCCCGCGAAAGCGCGCCCGCGGAACCGGAAGTGCCAATCGGGATTGGACATCAACTCGGCATCGGAAATCCACGGCCGCCTGTCGCTGCGGTGATAGCCGCGGCTGACCACGTCGACGCTGCCGCCCAGATTGACGGGCCCCTCGTGATACCGCCCCTCCCGGACCGGCTCACGCACGGCGAAGTCGATATCGGTCGACAAGCGGATCCCGTTGATCTCCAACGGCGAGCTGCCGACGATGCAGCAGTCCTGCTGAGCCAGCCCCTGCCCGGCGAGGGCTTGGTCGTAATCGTTGAGCCACGCCAGGAACTCACCCCGGGGCCGGCGGCTGCGCCGCAGCCCGACGGCGGAGAGATATTCCGGGCACAGCAGCGTGTCGGCCATATGCCGGGCCTCGTCCGGCGAGGCCGAGGCGTGACATGTGATGAAATCCTCCTTCCTCACCAGCGGGCTGGCGTAATCACGCATGTCATTCTTCAGGGACGCCGGCGAAAAATCGGGTGGAGTGTGGGCGCCCGGCGTCATTACGAGGATCTGCAACTCGGCAGGGTGATGGCCCAGCAGATCGCATTTGCGCTCGATATGGGCGAGGCCGTGAGCATGATCGGAGGACTCGTCGGCGTAGAGGTCGAGAATCAGACTGTCGAAGGCCGGCCGCTCCATATCCCGGCAATCCAGGGTCAGCGCGCCGACCATCTCCAGCGTGCCCCTGCACAGATCGGTCAACTGCCGCCACAGCGGCTTCACCGCCGGCCACAACACGATCACGACGGCTTGCCGGTCCAGGGTTACCCAGCAATGCAGGATGCGCTGCAGGTCCGGCGGAGCGAACCCATGTCGGACGAACCAGTCGAAATTCCAGGTTCCGCCCTGGCCTTCATGACGGCTGACGGCCACGGGAACGCCGAGGGCGCGGCACGCGGCCAGACGGTGGGCGCCATTGCCGATCCGCCCGTCCCCCATGACCGGGACCGGGCTGGAAGCGTCGTAGCCGTTCTCACGGATGTCGTCCAACAAACGACGAAAGCCGTTCACATAGTCGTCGATGCTTTGCTTGCCCGAAGGCGCGCCGGTAAAATCATTCGGTTCACGCCCGCCGGTGCGCAGCAGGACATGCCGGACGTAAAGGCGCTCGAACAGGTCCTCGCGGCGGTGGTCGAGGATGGCGCGGGCGTAGAGATACTTGACGCAGAGGTCCAGCCGCTGCGGGCTGAACAAACCGCCCGGCTCGACGAATTCCGGGAGCCCGGCAGGCGTGTGCGACCCGCAACGGTCGTCTTCGGCGATGGCGCAGGTCTCGGACACGTCAAATCCTTCGAAAAACTTGACCCGGCGGAATTCCCCGACCTGGACCGATCAAGCCGGGATTCGCCCCCGCCTTGCCGTAAACCAGCGTGGTTGTACTCGTCGTGCATCCACGCCGTCAGCAGCGATGGAGGCTGAAGCAGGCCGCGCCGAGCGGCATGGAATCGTCGTTGAGCCCAATCTCCTGCGGCGCTTGGGGATCAGAGGAAAAAATGTGGACTTGGAAGCGGTCGCCCCGGGCGGGGGGGCGGACTTCGAAGGTGATCGTCACGGGATCGTTAAACCCGATGGCGTCGGATTTATGGACGACCTCGCCGCCGGCGACGATCGTGAGGGTCGGCCTGCGCGACGGATGGCTGGGGCCGGCCATCAGCCGGCATGCGACCGGAATGGGGTCGGTGATGCTCTCCGGCCAGCGGAACTCAAGGACGGCGTGCGCACCCACGCTCCACAGCCCCCAGTCCGCATGGACGCGCCATCCACACAGCCGGGCGTCCTTCATCTCGGCGTCGGCCAGGCAGACCTCCCTGTTCGGCAACACGGGCGGGCGGCGGTGCAGTGGGCCGGTCGCCGCGGGCGTCAACCCCCAGTTCTGCCCGACCACCTCGCGCAACGCGCCCGGAGCTTGCTCGAAACGCTGCGGCGGGGTGCCGACCAGGGCCGACAGTCCCCTGGCGAAGCCGTCGAGATCAAGCGCAAGCCCCCTGGGGATGGGCGGAAGTCCGAAATCCGGGTGAGGGATGAAGGCTTCCGCCGGTTTGTTGAACAGGCCGGCTTCGTAGAGCACGGAGGAAGAGATGGCGCAGACGCTCACGACGTCCGGTGCGTCGAGGAGTTCGTAGACGTTCCGGTCCGTCATCAGGACGCCGGGAATGGCGGCCAGCATTTCCAGCACGTCCGACCGCGGAGCCTCAAGGGGATGGGCGCGGACATACAGGCAGTCGTGCCGGGCGGCGATCTCTCGGATCCGGTCCGCAAAATCGAGCAGCGACACGAGGCGGCCGCCAGCCATAAGCGAGCGGTCGATCCGCATCTGCCCGAACAGGACCGCCGCGCGGCCGGACGTGGCCGGAGCGTACGCCCGTTCGCGCGCCAGCCGCGCCCGCATCCGCCCCAGCTTCCACCCCATCTCCTGCATCCGGATCGCATGGCTGGCAAAGTGCCGCTCAATGCGCTCATCGGCCTGAAGGGAAAACAACAGATCGTCCAGACAGCGGACCGGGTGGATCGCCAGATTGATCACGTCGGCTCCGGCGTCCTGGAGCGCCGACCGCAAGCCCGGAGGCAGTTCGAATCCGACGACGAATTGCCCGCGCAACGCCTTCATCGCGGTTGCAACGGCGCCGGTCGGATGCCGGTCGAAGGACGTGAGCCAGCCGTCCGGAGTTGCCGGAAGCTCCTCCTCCGCCATGATCCCGGCCGGATCGAAGCCGAGGCTTTCCGGCGTGATCGCCGTCACCTCGATATCCGGAAGGGCCGCGCGCACGATCGCCGCGAGCCAAGCGACGTTGGGCCTCTGGGTCCAGCGGACGAAGCCTTCCTCCTCATAGCTCCGGAACAGGTCGCCGAGAATCGCCACCCTGGGCTTGGAAATCAGAGACATTTCCTCCCTACCCGCTTTCTGTCGCTCCACCCTGCACGGAATTGAAGAGGCATTTTCGCAAAGTTACCCTGTCTGACAATCGTCGTCATTACCGAAAGCCGGCGAGACCTATGCGGCCCCTATCCAGGCTCCTATGCGGTTAGGCCGAGGTTGTCTCTTGCGGCTAATCGGTTGTCTCAGTAAGTTGGAACTTGCGTCAAAAGCTGGGCAATGCCCAGGAACGCATTCTTTCAATTGCTGAAACCGTCGCATCATGCCGATCATCGAGCATCGTCGTTACAGCCGAGTTAAGCCCGAGAGCGCATGGCTTCTGTCCCACCGGCGCAATGTGCGGTCTCAGGACGGCGAGGACGGCGTCATCCGCGCAATATTCGAAGTTATTCAACCAAAACACCGTTGGTGCGTCGAGATCGGTGCCTGGGACGGCCTGAACCACAGCAACAGCTGGCACCTGATCGCCGATCAGGGATGGAGTGCCGCCTTGATCGAGGGCGACTCCCACCGCTTCAGGCAATTGCAGCACAACCACGCCCCACACGCCGGACGCGTGTTCGGCATCAACGCCTTCGCCGGCTTCGAGCCGGGTTGCACGCTCGACGACCTGCTGAAGCGGACGCCGCTCCCCGTCGACTTCGACCTTCTGGTGCTCGACATCGACGGCAACGACTGGCACATGTGGAAGTCGCTGACGGTCCACCGGCCGACGGTCGTGGTCGTCGAATTCAACCCGACCATCCCGAACGACGTCCTGTTCATCCAGGACCTCGACCCGTCGGTCCAGCAGGGATGCTCGCTGCTGGCCCTGATCGAGTTGGGCAAGGCCAAGGGGTACGAACTGGTCTGCGCGACGAAATGGAACGGCTTCTTCGTCCGCCGCGACCTGTTCGACCGTTTCGGTATCGCCGACAACAGCATCGACGCCATGTACGACGTCGCCCATGAGACCAAGATTTTCCAGCTCTTCGACGGCACCATCGGCGTGGTCGGCGAAAAACGCCTCCTCTGGCACGGCGTCGATTTGACGCAGGAGGATTTCCAGGTTCTCCCGGCGAATCTGCGCCGCTTCCCGGGATAGTGCCGGTCGCCGTCCCCTCGCGGGGACGAGCGCCCAGAGACACGCATCCACCCCACCTTGCCACGCTGGATCGGCCGTCAAGCATGCATTTCCCGCCTTTCGCCCCCTACGCCCGCCGCCGTTCCGGTTCCGCACTGCTTCTCGATGCGAACACGCTGGCGTCCTCGACGAACGCCCTGCGGGATGGCGGGTACGGGCCGTCCGTGTTCGTGTGCGCCGAAGGAACACCGGACGGCGCCGAGATCCGGCTGTCGTGGCACCCCGCGGTGGAGGCGCCCGGCCCGCACGAGGTCTGGGCCCTCTACGCCGCCGAGGCCCCCCGCCCCGTGTCTTTGCGCGTCGGCGGCCGCCCGGCCCTGGGAAACGCCCTGGCCGAGCCGACCGGCGGCTGGACCCAGGGCGAGGCCATGTGGCGCTTTCAAGGGACGGTCGATCTGCCGGCCGGCCCGATCGACGTGACGCTGCAGCGCAACGGCTGGATCCCGACGGTGCAGAGCCTGGCGCTGTTCCCCGTGGACGGGCCCGCGACGGTTCCCGGTTGCGACGCCCGGCTGTCCGACGCCACCACGGACGCCGGCACCCCGCCCACCGACGACGACCGGAAGGAACTGGCGCGCGGTCTCGTCGCCTCCCTGCGCCGGCTGCTCGCCACGGGACGCAGCCCGCACGTCCTGGAGGAGACGATGGAAGCCCTGGTCGCCGCCGTCCGGCGCGATATGGAGCATCCGAACCGGCGGCTCGGCTTCGGCGGCCCGCTCAACGGGCAGGAGATTCGCCAGCGGATACTGCGCGACCTCGACGCCCTGCTGCAGTTCGATGCCTTTGTGGAAACCGGCGCCTACCGCGGCACGACGACCGAGTATTTCTCGGGTCTCGGACGGCCGGTCTTCGCCTGCGAGCTGAACGAGGAAGCCTATTACGACAGCTTGGTCCGGCTGTGCCACCTGCCCAACGTGTCCTTGTTCAATGGGGATTCGCGGGCGTTCCTGATGCAACTGCTGACCACGGACCGTCCCCGCTTCCGCCTGCCGCTGTTCTACCTCGACGCCCACTGGAACGCCGACCTGCCGCTCGACGGCGAAATTGCGCTGATCCTGGAGCGCTGCGACGACTTCGTCATCATGGTCGACGACTTCAAGCATCCATTGCATGACTATGGCTACGACGCCTACGAGGGCGGCGCCGAACTGTCGCTGGAGTATCTGGCGCCGCGGCTGCCGGCCTCGGCCGACCTGGTCTGCCTGATGCCTTGGATGCCGCCACGGCTTGAGACGGGCGCCAAGCGCGGCACGCTGTTCGTTGTCCGGCGAAGCCTGTACGACCGGCTGCTTCACAAGGTGACGCTGCTGGAACCGATTCCGCTGGCCGCTTTTCGAGGCTAAGCCGCCCGACGGCCGCCTTTCCGTCCTTGCCGGCAACCTCTTTCGGAGTCCCCGATGGATCCCGTTTCGCTCATCGCCTCGTTCGGACGGCGTCCCCGCGGCATCATCCATGTCGGCGCCCACCGGGGGCAGGAGTTCGGCCTCTACCGGGACTCCGGTGCGCAAACCATCGTCTACGTCGAACCGATCCCGCACCTGTTCGCCGACCTTCAGGCGCGCGTCGGCGGTACGCCGGGCCATATCCCCGTACAGGCGCTGTGTCTGGACCGCGGCGGGAAGACCGTGCGGCTCAACGTGTCGAGCAACGACGGCGCGTCGTCCAGCGTGCTGGGCATCGGGCAGCATGCCGAGATTTACCCGGACATCACCTACGTCGACCACATCGAGGTCGTGTCCACCACCGTCGACACGCTGATCGGCGAACGCTTCGCCGACCGGCCGATCGACCTGATGGTCATCGACACGCAGGGCGCCGACCTGCTCGTCCTGTCCGGCGCCCGGCATCTGTTGCGGACGCTCGACTTCGTCTACGTCGAGGTGGCCGAGGAGCCGCTGTACGAGGATGGCGCCACGCTGGAGATGATCCGGCACTTCCTCGCCGGCTTCGGCTTCCGCATGCGTTGGTTGCAGATCGGCCCGCAGGGCTGGGGCGACGCCTTCTTCATGCGCGCAGCGCCCGCCGACGCGCAGGACGAGCGCCCCTTGCGCAACGTCGCCCTGCACAAGCCGGCGACGCAAAGTTCCTATTCCCGCTGGTCGCGCACCAACGACCCGCAGGGCGCCGTCGACGGCATCAAGACGGGCAGCTTCGGCTTCCACACCGAATTCGAGGTCGCCCCGTGGTGGCAGGTCGACCTGCTGGCGCCGACGGTTCTGGAGGAAATCGTCATCCACAACCGCATCGACGCGCCGGACAGCATCGACCGGGTCCGGACCCTGTGCGCGCTGGTCTCTCCGGACGGCGTCCACTGGCGGACACTGCACCGCCACGACGGCAGCCGCATCGGCGGCATCGACGGGGCTCCCTTGCGGATCGCCTGCCCGGGCGTCCTGGCCCGCTTCGTTCGCCTGCAGCTCCAGGAACAGGACGCCCTGCATCTGGACGAGGTCGAGGTGCTGGCCCGTGCCCCGCGTGATCCCGAGCGGATTCCGTTCCCAAAGGACTGACGGCCGGTTTGGAACACAGGATGCTTGCGCCCCGAGGCAAAAGTCATGGCTGAGCGTACCCTCGTCTGCATCATCAACCAGACCCGTGCCCACGAGGTCACCTGGCCGAGTTTCAAGCGGTTCGTCCTGGACGAAATCGGAGCCGACCTGGCCGTATGCGTCGGCGTCGGCCCCGATTACGACCACACCAACCCTTTCTTCGCGAACGCCCAACATCGCTGGACCATCGAGGAACCGGAGGATTACGGCGACGTCTACGACATGGCTGCCCGCATCCTCGGCAGCACAGCCGACTGGCGGCGCCTCATGGAGGTGCCGTCCCAATGGCTCGGCGGCATCAAGGGCCCGCACGCCCACCCGGCCTCGGCCGGGATCGGCACCTTCTACCGCTGGTTCCTGCTGCACAACCTGCGGAAAAGCGGCGCGCTGGACGCCTACGACCGCTTCATCGTCACACGCTCCGACTATTACTACGTCTGTCCGCACCCACCCCTGTCGCTGCTCGATTCCCGGTACTTCTGGGTTCCGGACGGCGAGGACTATCATGGCATCGTCGACCGCTACGGTCTGTTCAGCCGCGCCGACGTCGAGGCGGGCCTGAACTTCCTGGAATACATCCTGCGGGAGCCGGACGACCTGTACCGGCGCATGAGCTGGTACCGGAACTGGAACCCGGAACGCTGCCTGCGCATGCATCTGGAGCGTTTCGGCGTGGCCCACCGGCTGCGCCGGTTTCCCTTCTTCATGTTCGCGGCGCGCGGCGCATCCGACACCAGCACCTGGACGATGGGAGAGTACGACGCGGCCCTGAGCTGCTACGTGAAGTACCCGGCCGAGCATGAGCGCGCCATGCGGGCGCAAGGCCGTTTCCGCAGCGCGCAGGACTGGGAAACGGTCCTGAGCGGAGCCGTCCGCACCGACTGACCGCCCGGGCGGGCCTCGCCGCCGCCTCGCCTTCCCCTTCCCTCCGTCCCATGCCGCGGTATCCATCATGAAGCTCTTCTCACTGAACACCCGGAAGCTCCTGGACACGCTGCCCATCCGGACGGTCCCGCTGGCGGACGACGCCTGGAAGGGCTCGCTGCTGGAGCGTGGGGAGGAGGTCGTCCTGCGGCTGCGGGACGAGATGGACACGGTTTCCTTCACCACGGCCCCCTGCGCCGACTACGACACCGCCGCCCTGGACGCGCTGGGCGGCTTCAACCGTTTCACCTTCGAAAAGGCGATGGCGAACCCCCTGCCGCCGCTGCGGCTGATCGCGCTCAACGACGCCACGGTGGTGGGAAACGCCTGCTGCGTGGTGGATGACTCCGGCACCCTGATCCTGGAAAGCCTGTGGCCGGCCCTGCGCGGCAACCCCTTCCTGCATCTCGCCGGGATGCCGGACGTGCAGGCGCTCGGCGCGGGGCCGGAGGGTGGAGCCGTGCCGGTGGACGAGCCCGCGGTGCTGCTGTGCCACCATTCCTGCAACAACTACTACCACTGGCACCAGGACGCCCTGGGCATCGTCGTCTTCCTGAGGAAGACCGGCCTTCTGGACCGCGTGCGGCTGGTGGTGCCGACTCTGCGGCCGTGGCAGCGGCGCTCGCTGGAACTGCTCGGCGTGGAGGCCGGGCGGGTGGTGGAGCTGGGGAACCGGCCGCACCGCTTCTCCCGGCTGCTGCTCACCTCGATGACCTTCGAGCCGAGCTGGCTCCCCAACCGCTGGACCCGGGCGACCTACGCCACGATCCTGAAGGCCGTGCGCCCCGGTGCGGACGGCGGAAGCCGGGCCGGCATCGCGGCGGGCGGCGGGACGAACCGCCTCTATCTCAGCCGCCGCGACAGCGGCGCGCGCCTGCTGATCGAGGAGGACGCCCTCATCAAGCGGCTGGCCGACTGCGGCTTCACCATCCTCGAGGCGTCCGGCCTGACCTACGACCAGCAGGTTCTCGCCTTCGCCGATGCCGACATCGTCGTCGCCAGCCACGGCGCCGGCCTGACCAACCTGGGATTCTGCCGCAAGTCCACCCTGGTGCTGGAGCTGTTCCCCCACGGCTTCCTGAACGCCCCCCACTATTTCCTGATGAGCCGCGCCTTCGACCTGGACTACCACATGCTGGTTTCGCGACGGGTCGGCCGCGGCAGCGTGCACACCAGCTGGTCGCTGGACGTGGACGATACGGTGGCGCGCGTGCGGCGCCTCCACCTCGGCGCCTTCGGGTCCGATCCGGACCGGACCGCCGCCACGGACACCGGAAAGGCCGGCTGGACCGGGCCGCTCCACATCGATTTCAGCAGCGGCGCCATCGACGCCGCACCCGCGCGCTTCACCGGCTTCAGCGCCGCGGAAGGATGGGGCTCCTGGGCCGACGGCACGCTGGCCTCGATCACCTTCGATGCCCCGTTGCCGCGGGAGGTGCGCCTGTCCTGCCTGTGCTCCTACTTCGGACCGGGCGTGGCGCGGGGTGTCCGCTTCCGGTTGGGCGAGGAGGTCCGAAGCCCGGCCATCAGCGGTGGGGAGGGCACCATCGAATTGGCCTTCGACAACCCGACACGGGAGCGCGTCCTGTGGATCGAGGCGCCGGCGGCCTGCCCGCCCACTTTCCTGGACCCGAACGCCACCGACCAGCGCCACCTGTCGATCGGCTTCAAATGGATCAGCGTCCACACCGATGCCATGGCGGCCCCACCGGTGGCGTCGACCGCGTCGGAATGACAACACGGTTGCATGCAGATCGGAAGGGATGCGAGCATTCCTTTTACGGGCGGGAATTCGGCATCGCGTCCATGTTCAACCACCATATTCCGGCGAATGAGCGTGACTACGCCCACTTCACGCGATGCGTGGAACGCTGGCGGGCTGTCATGGCTTCCAGTGATCCGATCCTGTTCGTCCTGGTCACGCAATCTCCCGACGGTTTCCCGACTTTCTCCTCTCTGGCCGCCGCGTTGGAGACGATCACGGCCCGTCCGGCCCTGTTGTTCCTGACCATGGACCCGACCTGTCCGGAGTTGCCGATTGCCGAGGTGCGTCTGGAGGCCGAAGTCGGCTCCCATGTCGCTTGGAGAATGCGACCACTCAGTCCGCTTGGCCCCACACAGTTCGGGATCCTTTGGACGAACTCGTCGTCCGCCGGCTCATTCATCAGTATGCGATCAATCTTTGACGCGCTCAATTGGCGGTCGCCGAGAACAAAAATCGGCCGCATGCGGGAAGAGCCCCGCGCCCAAAGCCTTCGTCATCCGCGCAATGGCGGAAGTGTCGCGCCAATCAGGGGCCACGGCGCGACGTCCTCCGGGTCGCACATCGCGCCCCCTCCACGTCATACAGCCGGCACATACAGCTGGCTGATAAACGCTTTCAGCGCTCGCCGACCGCCAGAAACCGGTGGATCAGCGGGGCGGCATTGATCGAAAGGATAATGCGGACGGAGCCATCGGGCACCGTCCGCATCATTCCATGGACCACAACCCGAAAGCGATCGGATTTCCCCGGGAATCGCTTTGTACGCATCCTATCCAATCGATATGGGTAGAAGGAGTTCCCCCATCAGAAGGGAGATTGGTCACAGAGGGTCGCTTGTATTCGTTGTAGATTCTACATTACAGTCCGCTCGTCAGACGAGCCTTGGAACCAAAGACCCGCGATGCACAGCCAGACCGCCACACATTCGCACGACGAACCGGCCGGGACGGCCATGCACACAAACCTGCATGCACTTGTCATCGCGGCGCGCCACCATGGCCTCCATTTGTCCGTCGACCAGATTCTGCGCGACTACGCAATCAGCGCGGATGAGATCGGACCGAAGCTGCTGACCAAGATCGCCCAGGAAAACGGCCTTACCGCCCGGCCGACGACCTTGAGCTGGAAGCATCTGACGCGCCTGGGCAAGGCGCTGCCGGCGCTGCTGCGCCTGCGCGACGGCCGCGCGATGCTTCTGATCGGCTTCCGGGAGAACGGCTCGACCTCGGCGGCGGTCCTGCAGGACCCGCTGAGCAGCGAGGACGCCTGCGTCGCGGTCGACGAGGTCCGCCTCAGCTCCGTGTGGGACGGCGAGACCATTCTGTTCAAGCGCTCCTACGCCCTGAACGACGAGGAGCAGCCGTTCGGCCTCATGTGGCTGGTCGGGCAGATGCTCAAGGAACGGAAAACCTTCCGCGACATCGCCGTGTCGGCGCTGATGCTCAGCCTCCTCGTCATGGTGCCGCCGCTGACCTACATGGTCATCATCGACCGCGTGCTGGTCCACCAGCGCCTGTCGACCCTGGCTGTCCTGACCGGAGCCATGGCCTTCCTGATCGGCTTCGAGGCGCTGTTCGGCTACCTGCGGCGCTACCTGATCGCCGTCGGCACGTCCAAGATCGACGCGCGCATCAGCCTGTACATCTTCGAGCGCATGATCAACCTGCCGATCGACTTCTTCGAGCGCACGCCGACCGGCATCATCAACTATCGCCTGAACGAAGTCTGGCGCATCCGCAATTTCCTGACCGGGCAGCTGTTCGGGACCATGCTGGACACGATGACCCTGATCATCCTGGTCCCGGTGATGTTCGTGCTCAGCCCGCACCTGGCCTTCCTGGTGCTCGGCCTGGCCGCGCTGATGTTCTTCGTCGTCTACATCTACATCAGGCCGATGGGCCGGGCCTACAAGCGGGTGATCGAAGCGGAGCAGCGCAAGGGCTCGTTCATGATCGAGATCCTGCACGGCATGCGCACGGTGAAGTCGCTGGCGCTGGAAGGGCGCAAGCGGATGGAATGGGACGTCCGCGTCGCCGAGGCGGTGCGCGCGACCAAGGCCATGAACCTGCTCAACAACCAGCCGCAGACGATCCTGCAGCCGCTGGAGCGCGCGGTCTATATCGGCACTCTGGGGCTCGGCGCCTATCTCGCCATCGGCGATGACGCCGTCGTCCAGGCCGGCGTCATCGTAGCCTTCAGCATGATCGCGCAGCGCGCGGTGGCACCCTTCGTGCAGATCGCCGGCATCATGCAGCAGCTGCAGGAGGTCCGGGGCGCCATCGGCCAGGTTGCCGGCGTGGTCAACCAGCAGCCGGAACGGCCCCGCAACAGCCGCGGCGTGCGCCCGGCGATCAAGGGCAACATCAGCTTCAACGACATTCGCTTCCGCTACCCCGGCTCGCAGAACTACGCGCTCGACGGCGTGTCCTTCACCATCGAGCCGGGCACCACGGTCGGCATCATGGGGCGCAGCGGCTCGGGCAAGACGACCGTCACCCGCCTGCTGCAGGGTCTGCACCAGCAGTACGACGGCCTGATCAAGATCGACGGCGTCGACCTGCGCGAGATCGACCTGAACCACCTGCGTTCCAACCTCGGCGTGGTGCTCCAGGACAACTTCCTGTTCCAGGGCACGATCCGTGAAAACATCATGGCGGCGCGCCAGAGCGCCTCGCTCGACGAGGTGATGCGGGCCGCCCGCCTGGCCGGCGCGGAGGAATTCATCGAACGCCTGCCGCGCGGCTACGAGACTCAGATCGAAGAGGGGTCGAGCAACCTCTCGGGCGGCCAGAAGCAGCGCCTCGCCATCGCCCGCGCCCTGCTCGTCGACCCGTCGGTGCTGATCCTCGACGAGGCGACGAGCGCGCTCGATCCCGACAGCGAGGCGATCATCAACAACAACCTGACCCGCATCGGCCAGGGCCGCACGATGATCGTCATTTCCCACCGGCTCGCCTCGCTCGTGAACTGCGACCAGATTCTCGTTCTCGAACGCGGCAAGCTGTATGACGCCGGCAAGCACGACGAGCTGCTGAACCGCTGCGACGTCTACCGGCACCTCTGGTTCCAGCAAAACCGCCATCTCGCTCCAGGACCGACCCATGACCGCCCTTCTCTTACGTCGACCGCATCCAGTTCCTGACCGGGATGCCGAGCAGGCGATAAACGACTCCCAGGGCGAGACGGCAGAACTGATCGGCAGCCCGGACCCCTTCACGGCGCGCATCACGCTGTGGGCTCTGGTCGGCATGATGGTCGCGCTGATCGTGATGGCTTCGGTGCTCAACATCGACCGGGTCGTCGCGTCGCCGGGCCGCGTGGTCGCGCAGACGCCGACCATCGTGGTGCAGCCGCTCGAAGTCTCGATCGTCCGCAGCATCGACGTGCACGTCGGCCAGACGGTGCGGCGCGGCGAAGTCCTGGCGATGCTCGACCCGACCTTCTCGGCGGCCGACGTGGCCCAGCTCCAGGCCAAGACCCGCAGCCTGGAGGCGGAGATCGCGCGCCTGACGGCCGAGGCCGACGGCAAGCCCTTCGAGGCGGCCGGGCGCAAGGACCCCGACAACCTGATGCAGGCGTCGCTCTGGAAATCCCGGCAGGCGGAATTGCGGGCGAAGCTCGCCAACTACGACCAGCGCATCCAGACGGCGGAAGCGACCATCGGCCGCAGCCGCGAGGACGCCAAGTATTACAAGGCCCGCCTGGGCATCGTCACCCAGGTGGAAACGATGCGGCACGAGCTGGAGCGCAACCAGGTCGGCAGCAAGCTCAACTCGTTGCTGGCGGCCGACTCGCGCGTCGAGGTCGAGCGCAACCTGTCGATCAGCGACAGCACCATCCGCACGGCCAGCCACGACCTGGAGGCCCTGCGCGCGGAGCGGGATGCCTTCATCCAGCAATGGCGCAGCGAGGTGATGGTCTCCCTGGTGGCGCGCCGCAACGAACTGAACCAAGCGAACGAGGAGCTGTCCAAGGCCCAGAAGCGGCGTGATCTGGTCGCCCTGCGGGCGGTCGAGGACGCCGTGGTTCTGGACATCGGCCACTTCTCGGTCGGGTCGGTGGTGGAAAGCGCGCGCCAGCTCTTCACCCTGATGCCGCTCAACGCCAAGCTCGAAATCGAGGCCGAGATCAACACGGCTGACCAGGGCTCGGTGAAGGTGGGCGACGAGGTGCAGGTCAAGTTCGAGGCCTACCGCTATCTCAAGCACGGCATGGCCAAGGGCGTCGTCCGCACCATCAGCGAAGACTCCTTCACCCAGCGCGAAGACGGCAGTCAGGTCCGGCAACCGTTCTACCGGTCCCGCATCGAGCTGACCGACGTGACGTTGCGCGACGTCCCGAAGGATTTCCGGCTGATCCCCGGCATGCCGGTGAGCGCCGACATCCTGGTGGGACAGCGGACCATCATGTCCTATCTCTTGGAAGGCGTGATGAAGAACGTGTCGGAAGGCATGCGGGAGCCGTAATTCCGCAAGCTGTTCCACGAAGATGCGCAAGGTGGATGTTCCATGCGGCAAGTGTTCCGCGCTGCCAAGAAGTTCCTCGGGCGGGGATCGCCCGAGGACGCGTTCGACCAGGGGCTGAAGGCTTACGAGCGGGGCCAGCACAAGGCCGCGTTCGACGCTTGGTTGGAAGCCGCGCGTGCCGGCCACGCCAAGGCCCAGCACCGCATCGGCCGCCTGTACGACTTCGGCGAAGGCGTGCTGCGCAACGCCGTGGACGCCGTCGGCTGGTACCGGCAGGCGGCCGAGCAGGGTAACCCGGACGCACAGGCCCGGCTGGCCGAGATGTATTATTACGGCTGCGAGGGGGCCAAGGGCCTGACGCCGACCGACGACGCCCTGGCGCGGCTCTTCCCCAACGGCCTCAAGATCGACCAGGACTACGAGGAGGCGCTGCGCTGGGCGCGGGCGGCGGCCGAGCAGGGCGTCGTCTCCGCCCAGGCGATGCTGGGCTACATGCACGCCTCCGGCTTCGGCATCAAGCCCGACTACGAGGAAGCCGAGACTTGGTACCGCCGCGCCGCGGAACAGGGCAACGCGGCCGCCCAGCTCGGCCTCGGCACCCTGCTCGCCGGCGGCTACCGGGGCAAGCCCGACCCCGAGGCTGCGCGCGCCTGGTTCCAGAAGGCCGCCGAGCAGGACAGCCCGATGGCTTGGTACTATCTGGGAAGCCAGTACGCGGCGGGATTGGGCGTGGCGCAGGACGCCGCCGAAGCCGCCGCCTGCTACCGCCGCGCCGCCGATGCCGGCAGCGCCGCCGCCCAGCGAGCGCTTGGAACGCTTTACACTCGCGGCTTCGGGGTGCCGCAGGACGCCGGAAAGGCCGAGACCTGGCTGCGCAAGGCGGCGGTCCAGGGCGACACGGAGGCGATGGTGCTGCTGGGCGAACTGCACAGCCGCGGACACGGCGTCCAGCCCAACCTGTTCGAGGCCGCCGCCTGGTATCGCGGCGCCGCCGAGTTGGGAAACCGCCGCGCGCAGCACGTCATCGCCCAGATGTATCTGGCCGGAACGGGCGTGCCGAAGGACGAGATGGAGGCTGCCCGCTGGTACGAACGGGCGGCCGGACAGGGCGACAGCCAGGCGCAGCTGCGCATCGGCGCCTTCTACGCCGAAGGCCGGGGCGTCGACCGCGACTACAACCGCGCCATGGACTGGTTCCGGCGGGCCGCCGAGCAGGGCAACCCGGACGCAGGCTACAACATCGCCCTCTTTCACAGCCTCGGGCTGGGCGTACCGCGCAACCCGGCGACCGCGCTCGACTGGTACCGCCGGGCCGCCGAACAAGGCAGCATGCTCGCCCAGTTCCGGCTGGGTGCGATCTTCGCCAGCGGCGATGGCGTGCCGCAGGACTACAAGGAAGGCGCCAAATGGTCGCGCAAGGCGGCCGAGCAGGGGCATACGGGGGCGCAGGTGAATCTGGGCCGCTTCTTCATGCAGGGCCTCGGCGTGCCTCAGGATCTGGCCGAAGCCGAACGCTGGCTGACCGCCGCCGCCCAGAAGAAGGAGGCGGCGGCCATGGTGGCGCTCGGCGAGTTGAACGCCATCTGGCGTCCGGACAAGGACATGGCGCAGGCGGAACGCTGGCTGGTCCAGGCGGTGGAGCTGGACGACGATCGGGCAAAGACCATCCTCGAGCAACTCCGCGCGCGCAACGCCACGCCTCAGGACAAGCCTGGAGCGGCAATGGCCACCCGGATGCCGGAAGCGGGGAACGGGCAAGCCTGACGTCCGCTTCCAGGTGGAATCGACACCCTCGTCCACTTGCCGAACGTGCAAGCCCGCTATAGAAGAACGCGCCAACGCTCTTCCGAACCGGCCCTTGCTGCAGGCATCATGCTGATCCCCCTCGCGACGTCCCTGGTGCCGAAAACCGCATCCGATCCCTACACGCTCGCCTGCATCCGGTCGTGGCGGCTGTCCGGATGCGCGCCCTTGTCCTTCCACAGCGAGTCCGAGCTTGCGGAGCTGGGCGCGCGGGGGACCGATCCGGGGATCGCCCTGGTCGAGGCGCCGACCGACACCACCGATCTCTATGCCAAGCCGCTGGTCGCGCTGGAGGATATCTTCGGCTATTTCGACCGGCAGGGCCGCGGCTTCACCCTGACCAACGCCGACATCCTGTTCGCCAGAAACTTCTCGGCGCCCGCCATGGCCGACCTCCGGCCGGATGGCCCTTCGGATGCGGGCGTTCTGGTGGTCTCGCGGCGCAAGAACTTCACCCGGTCTCTGGACGAGGTGACGGTCTACGAGCACGGCTTCGACCTCTTCCACCTGTCCCGACGGCTGCCCGACGCTATCCCCCGCCGCTTCTGCCTCGGCGTTCCGTGGTGGGACTACCTGGTTCCGGTGGCCGGTCTGCTGCGCGGCTTCACGCTTGTCCAGTTCCGCGACCCGCCCATCTACCACCGCGACGATGCCCCCGTCGCCTGGTCGATGGACAGCTGGATGCGGGCCGGCGTCGATTGCGCCGCGTTCCTGGTCGGCATTCTCGATACGCTCCCACCTTTGCCCGCGGAAGACGCGGCTTTCGCCGACGCCCTGCGCCGCGTCCATGGCGCGGAGGCCGCCGGCGTGGCCCAGGACCTTCTGGTGCATTGGCTGCACGGCCTGTCCACCGAGTGCCGGGCATTGATCGACCGCCGCTCCCATTGGATCGAGGCCACAGTTCCATGGCTCCATCCGTAAGCCCTGGGCCATGCTCCCGACGGCAAGGGTCCAGGCTTTCCGTCGCGGAGGGCATCAGAAGATAAGGTTTACTCATCTTTAAGCATCATAAGCCAACGTGTAAGCTGGCCGTGTGGTTTCTGGTTTCGGAAGGTTTTTCATGTCGATTTCTGTCGAATCTCTGGACATACCTGAAATCAAGATCATCCGGCCGAAAAAGCATGGTGACGAGCGCGGCTTCTTCTCGGAAACCTACAGCAAGGCCTCTTTTGCGGATGCCGGCATCGACATCGACTTCGTGCAGGACAATCATTCCTTCTCGGCGGAGACGGGCACCGTGCGCGGGCTGCATTTCCAGACCCCGCCCTTCGCGCAGGACAAGCTGGTCCGCGTGCTGCGCGGCGCCATCCTCGACGTCGCTGTCGACCTGCGGGTCGGGTCGCCGACCTACGGCCGGCACGTCTCGGCGGTCATCTCCGCCGCGACGTGGAACCAGATCCTGATCCCCATCGGCTTCGCCCACGGCCTGGTGACCCTGGAACCGGACACCGAAGTCCTCTACAAGGTCAGCAACGTCTATTCACCCGCGCACGACAAGGGCCTACTCTGGAACGATCCGGACCTGGGCATCGCCTGGCCCGTGTCCAAGGCCCAGGCCATCCTGTCGGCCAAAGACCGGGTCCAGCCGCGTCTCGGCGAATTGCCGGCCGTCTTCCACTACTGATCGGAATTCCGCGCGATGAAGGTGATCGTAACGGGAGGCGCCGGCTTCATCGGATCGGCTGTGGTCCGTCTGCTGATCGGCGAGACCGACGCCGATGTGATCAACGTCGACAAGCTGACCTATGCCGGCAACCTCGCCTCCCTGGCCAGCGTCGCCGGAAACCCGCGCTACCGCTTCGTGCGGGCCGACATTGGCGACAAGGCAGCCATGGCCGATCTGTTCGCCGCGGTGCAGCCCGACGTGGTGATGCATCTGGCGGCGGAGAGCCACGTCGACCGCTCCATCGAAGGGCCGGCGGCCTTCATCGAGACCAACATCGTTGGCACTTACACCCTGCTGGAGGTGGCTCGCGCCCATTGGTCCAGGCTGCACGGCGCCGCGCGCGACTCCTTCCGCTTCCACCACATCTCGACCGACGAGGTCTACGGCTCGCTGGGCGACGAGGGGCTGTTCACCGAGACGACCCCCTACGCCCCGACCAGCCCCTATTCGGCCAGCAAGGCGTCGTCGGACCATCTGGTCCGCGCCTGGCACCACACCTATGGCCTGCCGACCGTGGTCACCAACTGCTCCAACAACTACGGCCCCTACCATTTCCCCGAGAAGCTGATTCCGCTGATGATCCTGAAGGGGCTTGAGGGCAAGCCGCTGCCGGTCTACGGAACCGGCGAGAACGTCCGCGACTGGCTGTTCGTCGAGGATCATGCGCGTGCGCTGTGGACCGTGGCGACCCGCGGCCGCACCGGCGAGACCTACAACATCGGCGGCGAGGCGGAGCGGCGCAACATCGACGTGGTGGGCCAGATCTGCGACCTGCTCGACGAGATGGTGCCGAGCGCCGCGCCGCGCCGGGGCCTGATTGCCCACGTCGCCGACCGCCCGGGGCACGACGCGCGCTACGCCATGGACATCACCAAGATCGGGCGCGAGTTGGGCTGGCGCCCGCGCGAGACCTTCGAGAGCGGGCTGCGCAAGACGGTCGCCTGGTATCTGGAGAACCGCCCCTGGTGGGAGGACATCCGCAACGGACGCTACGCCGGTGAGCGGCTCGGGCTGACACCGGTGGCGGAGCTGGCGTGATGGTCCGCCTCCTGCTCACCGGCGCGGACGGCCAGCTCGGCTGGGAGGTGGCCCGCCGTGCCGCGCCGGCCGGCATCGCCTGCCGCAGCACCGGGCGGGCGACCTTGGACATCACGGACCGGGACGCGGTGCGCCGGCTGGTCCGGGAGGCGGCACCGTCCGTGGTCGTCAACGCCGCAGCCTACACGGCGGTCGACAAGGCGGAAGCCGATGCCGATGCCGCCTACGCTGTGAACCGCGACGGCCCGGCCCATCTGGCGGAGGCCTGCGCCGATGCCGGCGTCCCGCTGATCCACGTGTCCACCGACTATGTCTTCGACGGCAGCAAGCCCACCCCCTACCGCGAGGACGACCCGGTGGCGCCGCTCGGCGTCTATGGAGCCAGCAAGCTGGCGGGAGAGGAGGCGGTCCGCCGCCTGTGCCCACGGCACGTCATCCTGCGCACCGCCTGGGTCTACGGCGTCCACGGCCACAACTTCGTCAAGA
The DNA here is from genome assembly GCF_042657465.1 of Azospirillum himalayense. Classification (NCBI taxonomy): domain Bacteria; kingdom Pseudomonadati; phylum Pseudomonadota; class Alphaproteobacteria; order Rhodospirillales; family Azospirillaceae; genus Azospirillum; species Azospirillum himalayense. The sequence goes on from NZ_JBHSLC010000017.1 coordinate 54,890, forward strand.
CCATGCTGCGCCTTGGCCGCGAGCGCGACCGGCTGCGGGTCGTCGACGACCAGCGCGGCTGCCCGACCTTCGCGGGTGACCTGGCGGACACCCTCCTCGCTCTTGCCGAACGGCTGGACGTGACGGCCGGGGCCATGCCGGCGGAGGGCTTCGGCACCTTCCACGCCACAGGGCAAGGCGCCACGAGCTGGTGCGGCTTCGCGAGGCGAATTTTCGAGCTGGCGGCCCCGCATCTGGCCAAGGTTCCGCATGTGGAGGCCATCACCACCGCGGACTTCCCGACGCCGGCGCGTCGGCCGGCCAATTCCGTGCTCGACTGCGGCCGGCTGGCGCGCGTGCACGGTCTGACGCTGCGGCCATGGGAAATGGCCCTTCCCGGGATGCTGGACAGCGTCCTGTCCTCCTCCTAGCGGTTTCCCGGAGCCGGTCCGACTGCTGTCGCCGCATGGTCTTCGCGCCCATGGGGCCATCACAGGCAGGACACCTCCGCGCAGGTTGAACAACCCGCGCGGAGATCCTAGTCTGCGCGCAACGCGCCCGAGGGCGCCCGGGACCTCTTGAGGGATCGCATGAAGCTGCTCATCACGATCCCCCATTATGTCGAGGCCGGACCCGGCCAGTACGGATCGACCGGCGGCAACGCCGCCGGCCGTGCGACGATGCTGCACGAGGTGCTGGCCTCCCTTCACCGGGCCTTCGGACCGCGGCAATCGCAGCTTCTGAACCGTCGGCACAACATCCGCAGGCTGGCCAATCGGGCCGCCGAGGCGCAACTCGACATCGTCGTCTGCACGACGCAGGGCCGGCACGCGCTGACGGCCCTACCCCCGGATACCTCCCTGTCCACCCATCGGCCGACCCAGGCCGAGCCGTTGCTTCTCGGCTTCGCCTGCCACGGTGTCCTGGCGGAACGGATCGGCGTCTATGACTGGTACGGCTACATGGAGGACGACCTGATCCTTCAAGACCCTCTGTTCTTCGACAAGCTCGCTTGGTTCCTCGACCAAGCCGGCTCCGACGCACTCCTGCTTCCGCACCGCTACGAGATCCGGCCGGGCTCTGCGGAAAAGCTCTACATCGATGGCCATTTGTCGGCCGACTTCGCCGCTCCCTGGCAGTCGGCCGCGGACCGGGAGCCCCTGGCCTGCCAAGCGCTCGGCACCCCGGTCGTCTTCGAGCGCCCGCACAACCCGCACGCCGGCTGCTTCTTCCTGAACGCCGCGCAGATGGCCCACTGGGCCGCGCAGCCCCATTTCGGCGACCACGACACGGCCTTCGCCGGTCCGCTGGAAAGCGCCGCCACGCTCGGCATGCTGAAGACCTTCCGCATCCACAAGCCAGCCCTGGAATCCGCCGGCTTCCTGGAAATCCGCCACGCCGGCAACCGCTATCTCGGCAACTGGCTCGACCGGCCCGGCGTACCCAGACAGCCGCGCTGGGTGGGCTGACCGGACGCGCCTCGGCGTGTGATGCTTCTGTCCGGTCGCATCGGCCGCACGGCAGGGCTCGACCGCCGCGCCGGCGATCCCGTCGGGGCCGGATGAGGCCGCTTCGGGAAAGCTCCAGCGTTGCGCGCCAGCCGCTCCCCTTGCTAAGAAGCGCGCAGCGCCTGAACGCCCAGGAAAATCGTACGATGCCTTGCCGGGCCTTGCTGCTCGACCGCGACGGGGTTGTGAACGTCGACCATGGCTATGTCTTCGAGCGCAAGCGCTTCGTCTTCATGGACGGCGTCTTCGCCCTGGCCCGGCACGCCGTCGACCGCGGCCTGCGCATTGCCGTCATCACCAACCAGTCCGGCATCGCGCGCGGCCTTTACACCGAGGCCGCGTTCCTGGAGCTGAGCGCCTGGATGGGTGGCGAATTCCGGCGGCACGGCGTCGAGTTGTCCGGGATCTTCCATTGCCCGTATCACCGCGGGGGTGTGGTGGAGCGCTACGCGCGCGACAGCTTCTGGCGCAAGCCGAACCCCGGCATGATCTTGGAGGCGGCGCGGCGCCTGGACCTCGACCTCGCCCGGTCGGTCTTTCTGGGCGATCAGGCGACCGACATGGAGGCCGCGCGGGCGGCTGGCGTCGGGCTGCGGGCGCTGCTGCCGGACGCCTGCGCCCCTCCGAAGGAAGGCAAGCCCAGTGCGTCGATGGCCAGCCTGACCATCGCCCGCCACACCGACCTGATCCCCCACATCACCTGACGGCCGGGCGGCCGTCCTGGGCTAAATTGACGGCCGCCCGGCCGTACTGGGCTCAACCGACCGGCGGCACCATGCCACGCGCCTCAAGCAGGGCCAGCACATGGGCGGCCAGGCGGTCGGGCGTCTCCTCGCCGGCCTGCAAGCGCAACTCCGGCGCCTCGGGCGGCTCGTAGGGGCTGTCGATGCCGGTGAAGTGGGGGAGCTGGCCGGCACGGGCCTTCCGGTACAGGCCCTTGGGATCGCGCGCCTCGCAAACACCGAGCGGCGCGTCCACGAAGATCTCCAGGAATTCGCCCGGTTCCAGAAGCTCCCGCGCCAGACGGCGCTCGCTGCGGAAGGGCGAGATGAAGCTGACCAGCACGATCATCCCGGCTTCGACCATCAGCTTCGCCACCTCGGCGACGCGGCGGATGTTCTCCACCCGGTCCTCGTCGGTGAAGCCGAGATCCTTGTTCAGCCCGCGGCGGATGTTGTCGCCGTCCAGGCTCATGGTGCGCAGACCGCGGCGGTGCAGGTTTTGCTCCACCACGTCGGCGACGGTGGACTTCCCGGCCCCCGACAGGCCGGTGAACCACAGCACGCAGGGCGTCTGCCCGATGGCGGCGGCGCGCGCCGCCTTGTCCACCCGCATGGGCTGGTAATGGATGTTCGACGCCCGGCGCAGCGGAAAATCAACCATGCCGCAGCCGACGGTGGCGTTGCTCATGCGATCGATCAGCACGAACCCGCCCATGCCGCGGCTGTCCCGGTACGGCTCGAAGGCGACCGGTCGGTCCAGGGACAGGTTGCAGGCGCCCACCTCGTTGAGATCAAGGTGCTTGGCGGCGGTGTGCTCCAGCGTGTTGATGTTGATCCGGTGCTTCAGTTGGGTGACCGTGGCACCCACGGTGGCGGTGCCCAGCCGCAAGATGTAGGGGCGGCCGGGCAGGAGCGGCTGCTCGCTCATCCACACCACATGGGCGGCGAACTGGTCGGCCACCTCCGGTCGCCGGTCGTCGGCGGCCAGCACGTCGCCGCGCGACACATCCACCTCCTCCGCCAGCACCAGCGTCACCGCCTGGTCGGCGCCGGCCTCCGCCAGATCGCCGTCCATGGTGACGATGCGGGTCACGGTGGTGGTGCGCCCGCCCGGCAGGACCGCCACGCGGTCGCCCGGTCTGACGGCGCCGTCGGCGATGGTGCCGGAAAAGCCGCGAAAGTCCTGGTTGGGCCGGTTCACCCACTGCACCGGCATGCGGAAGGGGCGGTCCGCCCGGACCTCGCCCACCTCCAGCGTCTCCAGCCGGGCGAGCAGCGTCGGCCCGTCGTACCAGCCCATGGCCGACGAAGGCGCCGTGACGTTGTCGCCGGTCAGGGCGGAGACCGGGACGCACGCAACGTCGGTGATGCCGAGCTGATCGGCGAAGAGCCGGTACTCCGCGGCGATGCGCTCGAAGGTGGCCTGATCCCAGCCCACCGCATCCATCTTGTTGACCGCCAGCACGACGTGCCGGATGCCGAGCAGCGCGATGATCGCGCTGTGCCGGCGCGTCTGGGTCAGCAGCCCCTTGCGCGCGTCCACCAGCAGGACGGCAGCCTCCGCGGTCGAGGCGCCGGTCGCCATGTTGCGCGTGTACTGCTCGTGCCCCGGCGTGTCGGCGACGATGAACGCGCGCCGCTCCGTGGTGAAATAGCGGTAGGCGACGTCGATGGTGATGCCCTGCTCCCGCTCCGCAGCCAGCCCGTCCACCAGCAGCGCCAGATCCAACGCACCCGCGCCGGCACTGCCGAAGCGCGCCGAATCCGTCTTCAGGCTGGTCAGCTGGTCCTCGAACAGGAGCTTGCAGTCGTAGAGCAGCCGGCCGATCAGCGTCGACTTGCCATCGTCCACCGATCCGCAGGTGATGAAGCGCAGCAGGCCCTGACGTTCCCGGAGACGCAGGTGAGCGTCCAGGGCGTTGCTGGTTCCGGTCGCGGCGTTCATCAGAAATAGCCCTCTTGCTTCTTGACCTCCATGGATGCCGCGGCATCCTGGTCGATGACACGCCCCTGGCGCTCCGACGTGGTCGCCAGGAGCATTTCGCGGATGATTTCCGGCAGGGTTTCCGCCCGGCTTTCCACCGCACCGGTCAGCGGGTAGCAGCCGAGCGTGCGGAAACGCACCCATGTTTCCTTGGGCATCTCGCCGGGCCGCAGCGGCAGTCGGTCGTCATCCACCAGGACGAGAGCCCCGTCGCGTTCGACCACCGGCCGCGGCTTGGCGAAATACAGCGGCACCACGGGGATGTTTTCCTGGTGGATATACTGCCAGACATCCAGCTCGGTCCAATTGGACAGCGGGAAGACGCGGATGCTTTCACCCTTGTCGATGCGGCCGTTGTAGAGGTTCCACAGCTCCGGCCGCTGGTTTTTCGGGTCCCAGCGATGGGCGGCCGTGCGGAAGGAGAAGATGCGCTCCTTGGCACGGCTTTTCTCCTCGTCGCGCCGGGCGCCGCCGAAGGCCGCGTCGAAGCCGTGCTTGTCCAGCGCCTGGCGGAGCGCCTGGGTCTTCATCACGTCGGTGTGCACCGCCGACCCGTGCGAGACCGGGCCGATGCCCTGCCGCACGCCCTCCTCGTTGACGTGCACGATCAGTTCCAACCCCAGCTCCGTCACCCGCTGGTCGCGAAAGGCGATCATCTCGCGGAACTTCCAGGTGGTGTCCACGTGCAGCAGCGGAAACGGCGGCCGCGATGGATAAAAGGCCTTCATCGCGAGGTGCAGCATCACCGAGCTGTCCTTGCCGATGGAATACAGCATGACCGGGTTGCGGAACTGCGCCGCCACCTCCCGCATGATGTGGATGCTCTCGGCCTCAAGCCGCTGCAGATGGGCCAAGCGGTGCGGGGACGCGGAGGGGGACGGTGCGGGCATGGACATGGCGACTAACTCGGGCTGCTGCGGCTCCCGCCGATGAAAAGCGGCGCCACGATGGACCACAAAGGTTAATATCGCCCCCGGCACCGTGGCACAAGCGCATGACCTTTTCCAAAAGCGGCCCCGCAACCGGACGGGCGCGCCTCGCCCGTCCGGTTGCGGGGCCGAACATCCTATCGGAGCCTCGTCCTCAGAGCCACTCCAGGCACCAAGCCTGCGCCGCGCCGTCGAAGCGGCAGAACGGAGCTGGACGGAACAGCCCGAGCCGAGCGGCGGCGGGCCGCAGCGGGCGCGGCAGGCTGCGCCGCAGCCCCACCGAGAGAGTCTGCCCGAACCGCCCGCGCGGGTGCACGCCCTGCCGGCGCAGGACGCTCCCGGCCTCCGCCACATAGTCGTCGTGGCGCACCGCGCTCAACTGGTCGCGATGCCGGCGGAAGGCGCCGAGCGGAGCGGACACGGACCACAACAGCGCGTGCCCGAAAAAGCGGTGCCACAGTTCGAAATCCGCGGCGAGCGCCAGCGAGGTGTCGAGACGCCCGCCCGCCCGGTCCCACAGCGAGCGCCGCCAGAAGGTCGATTCCTGCTGGACGAAGGTCATCGACCGCCCCCGCGAAAAGCCGGCCAGATGCTCGCCGGCCAGGAAACTCTCGCGGGCGATGCCCTGATGCACCCCCTGTTCGACCAGCCGCCCCGCCTCGTCAAGGAAGCTCACCACCCGGCTGGTGACCCACTCGATTTCCGGAAAGGTCTCGAAGACCTCGCGGACGATGGCGAGGGAGTCCGGGAAGAGGCCGTCGCCGGCGTTGATCCAGCCCATGATCTCGCCGCTCGTCCGCGCGAATCCCTTGTTCAGGGCGTGGTAGAGCCCGTCGTCCGGTTCGCTGATGAAGCCGGCAAGCCGGCCGGCGCGTTCCCGGACAACGTCCAGGCTGCCGTCGGTCGAACCGCCGTCCACCACCACGTATTCCAGCCCGCCGGGATCGGCCGCGAGCACCCAGTCCATGGTCTGGCGCAGGAAATCGCGGCGGTTCAGGACGGGAGTGACGAGCGCGATCCGCACCGGCGCCGATCCTCAGAACGCGAGCCGCCCCACAAGCTGCCCGTGTTCGGACTCGCTCGCGAAGCCGTAGCCGAGCGCCTCGTAGAGGCGACGGGCACGCTCGTTGTCCTGATAGACCTTGAGCCGGATCGCCGGCGCACCGCGCAGCTTCGCGGCCAAGTGCAGATAGTCCATCAACGCCCGGCCGGCGCCGCTGCCGCGGTGTTCCTCCACAATGTAGATGCCGAGGCTGGGAACCGCGTAGCCGTCATCCCAGCCGCGCAGCATCCCATAGCCGACCGGCTCGTCCCCTATGGCCATGACGGCATACAGGTCGAGCCCCTGGTAAGCGGCGCGTTTCGCCGCCTCGTCCGCGGTGAAGGGATGGGGATGGAAGCGCGCGGCGGCCGGATCCGCCTGAATCCTCGCGAACAGGTCGGCCAGGAGAGCGGCATCGCCCGCTCCAACGGGCACGATGCGCAGATGCGCGCCGGCCGGTTTGCCGGTCGTCGGGTTGCTCATGGCTGGATCTCGCGCCCATGCTTGAGGAAGGTCCGGAACCCGTCGCGCCAGTCCTTCAGCGTCATCCGGTCCCCGACGATCGGCCCGGACTTGGCGATGGTCTGGCAAGCCAGCCCCTTGGCGCAGTACCAGGGCGCACGGACGTTGATGATCACCCACAGCGCCTTGAAGTAGAGCCAGCGGAAGAAGAGATGGCCCCGGTCCCCGTAGAACTTCGAATGGAACTTGGCATAGAGGTGATCGCTCACCGCCTGCACGAAGTAGGGGGACACCGCACCGAAAACGCGGTGCTGCGTCGCCAGGATCTCCGCGTAGAGATCCAGGGTCTGACCGGCGGTCTTGGTGGTCTCATACCAGCGGTTGCCGGAGATATCGGCGTCGATCTTACCGAACCGCGCCCCTGCGGCGGCGAAACGAGCCCACAGATCATAGTCCATGCAGAAGTTCAGCGCGCGGTTCAGACCGCCGACCCGGTCGTAGAGGTCACGGCGGAAGAAGATGGACGGCTGGGCCATGTAGCCCTTCTCGAACACCTCGCGCCGGACATCGACCTCGGGACCGACGTCGATCGTCGGATAGGGGCGCGGGTTGCTGCCGTCGGCGTCCATGTAATGGGCGCGCCCGACCACCACTTCGACCGCCGGATCGGCCGCCACCACCTCGGACACCCGCCACAGGGCGCGGTCGCACTGCACGTCGTCCGAGTTCAGCCAAGTGATCCATGGCTTGGCCGTGCGGGCGAAGCCCTTGATAATGGCGTCGGTCTGGCCCTCGTCCTTCTCGCTGACCCAACGGATGCGGTCGCCGTAGGCGCGCAACCGCTCGACCGTGTCATCGGTCGAACCGCCATCCATGACAAGGATGTCCAGGTCCGGATACCCCTGGTCGAGCAGGCTGCGCAGCGTTTCGTCGACGAAACGGCCCTGGTTGTAAGAGGGGACGACGACGCTGATGCCGATAGGAGTGACGGCTGATTCGGTGGCCACAACGTTTTCCTGTTCTTCAGGCCGCGGCGCGGCGGCTTTCGCGCAGCAGGGCGCGGAAGCGGCTGGCGGCGTGCTTGGCGCTGCGGGGCAGGCGGACGAGGTTCATGGCAAGCCAGAGGCGCCAGCCTTGCAGCTTGATCCGCCGGGTGATCGGAGGCGCCTCCCCCCGCGCCCAAGCGGCCCCATAGGCTTGGTTGTAGGCGTAGCGCAGCGCCCAGCTGTAGGGCACCACGCCATAATATTCGTGCACGACGTCGCAAATCCCCAGAAGGAGCTTATCGTCGGCGTTGACCGAGATCGCATCCTTCTGCAAGCGGGACAGGGACAGAAGCTCATCGATGAAATAGAAGGGAATGTTCTTCTGCCACCGCATCCACAGTTCATAATCAAGGATCTTGTGGTTCAGCGCCCCGCACAGGGTGACCGCGGTGCGTTTGAAGAACAGCGAGGGCTGCGGGGGTAGGCAGTAATGCATCATCCGGCGGACCTGCTCGGTCAACAGCGGGCTCCAGTCCACCGGATACTCGGTCACGACGGCGAGGTCGTCGTTGACGTAGTTGTTGCGCCCGTAAACGACCATGGCGTTCCGGTTGAAATGGAAGAAGGCCGCCACCTTCCAGAAGGCACCCGCCTCGTACAGGTCGTCCGAGTTGATCCAGGCGATGATCTCGCCGTCGGTGTTGGCAATGCCCTTGTTGACGCCGAAATGATGGCCGCCGTCGGGACCCGAATGGTAGCGGATCAGGTCGGGATGGCGCGCCGCATAGTCGGCGACGATCTCGACGGAGCCGTCCTTCGAGCCACCGTCGGCCACAAAGACTTCCATGTTCGGATAATCCTGGGCCAGCACGCTGTCCAACGTCGCGGCGATGTATTTCGCCTGGTTGAAGGACGGGATGACGACGGAGAATTTGGGCAGGCGCTCCAGCGGGAGCGCCCGCACCTGGGCCAAATCCTCCTCGGTCGGCTTGAAGGCCAAGCTGCGTTCAAGGTCGTTCATGGTTTCAAACTTTCCCGCGTCGCCGCGGGACCTTCCTTAAACGGCTCGCACCACATCGCAGACCGCGACCGAAATCTCCGCCACCTCGGCGTCGGTCAGCCCCGAATAGGTCGGCAGGTTCATGCCATGGTCGCCCAGATATTCGGTGTTGGGCAAGTCGAGCGGCTGCTCGTACATAGGCAGGCGATGCATGGGCACGAAGAACGGGCGCGTCTCGATGCCGTGCTCGAGCTCCAGGCGCTCCATGATGCGCGCGCGCCGCTCGGCGCCGCCGTCTCTCAGCACCATGCTGAACAGCCAGGAGGAACTGTCCAGCCCTTCCACTTCGGCGGGCAGGGCGACCAGCCCCTCCACCGCGAGCAGGCGCAGGCCTTCGCGGTAGGCGGCGGCGATGCGTCGGCGTTCCGACAGGTGGTAGCCCACCTGCTCGATCTGGCCGTAGCCGATCGCCGCCGCGACGTTGGTCAGACGGTAGTTGTAGCCGATGATCGGGTGCCAGTAGCGGCGGTGCGGGTCCATGCCCTGGCCGCGCAGCATGCGGGCGTGCGCCCGGCGCTGAGGGTCGCGCATGACCACCATGCCGCCCTCACCGGTGGAGATCGTCTTGTTGCCGTAGAAGCTGAAGGTGGCCGCGTCGCCGAAGGTGCCGGTGGCGCGCCCGCGCACCGTGGCGCCCAGGCTTTCCGCGCAATCCTCGATCAGCCAGATTCCCCGCGCCTCGCACAGCGCCGCGATCTCCTCGATCGGGCAGGGCAGCCCGTAGAGATGGACCGCGATGACGCCCGCCGTCTTCGGCGTGATCAGCGCCTCGACGGCCTCGGCGGTCATGTTCCAGGTGGTCTTGTCACAGTCAGCCATCACCGGCGTGGCGCCGCAATAGGCCACCGCGTTGGCGGTCGCCACATAGGTGAGGCTTGGGACGATCACCTCCTGGCCAGGCTTCAGCTCAAGCGCCATGCAGGCGAGGTGGAGGGCAACGGTGCCGTTGCTCACCGCGATGCACTCTTCCACGCCCAGCACGCGGGCGACCGCCTGCTCGAACTTGCCGATGTAGGGGCCCGAGCTGGAAATCCAGCCGGAATCCACCGCATCCAGGACATAGTCGCGTTCCCGTCCGGCCAGTACCGGCTTTGAGACCTGAAACCGCATCATTCTCCTCATTCTAACACGTTGCGAGCGGTCCGGCTCACAGGCCCTGTTCACAGGGGGACCATGCGTTGATAGACGTCGGCGATGCCCGCCGCATAGCTGTCCATGCCGTGTTCGCGGCGCACCTTCACGGCCGCCCGCTCGGCATGCGCCGCAGCGTCGTCCGGATCGCGCAACCAGCGAAGCATCTGGGCCGCCATGTCGTCCACATCATAGGCGTCGAACAGCAGCCCCGCACCATCACGCATCAATTCGGGAAGCGATGTGACGTTTGAGCACATCGACGGGCAACCGAAAAGCTGCGCCTCGATGACCGGATAGCTGGACGCCTCGAAGGTCGAGGGCATTACGCAGAAGGCCGCGCACTTGTAGAGGGCGGCCAGATGACCGACCGGCACATAGTCCAGGCAGAGGACGTGGTCCTGAAGCCCCAGCCGCTCAATGGTTTCGGCGACCTTGGGCCAGCCGGAATGGGCCCGGTTGCCGGTGAAGACCAGCTTGAAGTCGACATCCGGCAGGCGGCTGCGCACGATCGCCAGGGCCTCGACGAGGCGGGCGTGATTCTTGTGCGGCCAGAACTGCGCCGGAAACAGACCGAACAGCGGCGGCAGCCGGTAGGTGCGGCGCGCGTCCTCGGGCGAGAAGGACGCTAGGCCGGCCTCGACCTTCGGGTCCCAGGTAGCCGGAATGCGCACGACCTTTTCGGACGGGACGTGCATCTTGGACACGATGTCGTCGCGGATGTAGTCGCTCGTCGCGACGACAACGTCGGACAGGTCGGCCGAGAGTCCGTAGTAGTGGTTGCGCGCCTCCACGTCCGATGGCCGGAAGTTCTCCGGGAAGTGCAGGTGCTGCAAATCGTGCAGATGGAAGACCGCCGGAACGTTGAAGTCGAACAGCGAATAGCACTGCACCGGGCAGTGCAGGATCTGCACGCCGGCATCCTCGCGCAGGCGAGCGAAGGAGGCGGGGACGCGTTCCACCGTCTCGACGTCGACCCGGCGATGAATCCGCGCATCGAGCCGCTTGGCCGAACGCAGCATCGGGCGGCTGCCGTATACGTAGTAGGCCACCTCCGCGCCGAAGCTCTTGCGCAGGCTTTCAAGCTGCGACTCCAGGCACAGCAGGACGACCCCGATGCCCTCCAGCGTCATCAACGCCTGGACCAGGGTCCTCATGTAGACCTCGACGCCGCCGGAAACCCCGAACTGGATCGACATCACGTCCATGCCGATGCGCCGGCGGGTCGCGGAGTCGGCCCGCGTCGACCCGACGTAGCGACCGCCGTCTGTCAGGCGGCCCGGCATGCGGCGGGACCGGTAGGCCAGTTCGAGCGTGCCGCCGAACATGCTGCGGTAGTCGACCAGGGTGCTGCTGGTCAGCGCCAGAACCTGGTCCTTGCGGTGCAGGCGCCGCGCCAGATCGCCCGCGCGACCGATGGAGGTGTGGCACAGGCCTTCGAGTTCCCGGACCTTGCCCACCCGCTCGTCGAGTTCGGCCACCAACCGCTGCACAGCGCTCTGCTTGGCGGCGTTGTCCTCGCGGACCAGACCCAGCTCCTGGCCCAGCCGGTCGATGACGCTCTGCTTGGCGGCGTTGTCCTCGCGGACCAGACCCAGC
>NZ_JBHSLC010000018.1:0-13690 GCF_042657465.1 Azospirillum himalayense
CCGGCCGCCACTCGGTGACACCGCGCAGCCGGTCCGTCACGCCCGCGTCGTCGCCCCCAGCCTTGTACTGGAAGGTCTCGGCATCCACGCCCACCGTGCGCGGGTCGAGCGGCACCAGCCCGCCGTTCTCGACGGAGGGAATCGCCTCCCGCACGATGTCCTGCACGTCCACAGGGCGCCCGCCCTCGATGTCCTGCGTGGCCTTGGTCAGCGCCTCGACGTGCGCCTGCTCGCCCGCGACCCCCGGCAAGGGGTTCGCCGCGCGGACCTCCTGGTCCCGCTCGGTGACGTTCAGCGCGTCCTGCACCTCGCGCGGCAGTTCGGCGCGATCCCGGCCCCGCCACCATTCGAGGCCGGCGCCGATTCCCTTCCCTATGGCCTTTGCGCCACCGCCAATGACTGCTCCCCCGATCGCGGCCCCGGCGACGTTGCCAGCAGCCTCCTGCGCCGAATAACTGGAATCAGCCTTCTGACGATCGCTGAACAGCATTGCTTCGTTCGCGGCCTGCGTCGCCGCGCCGATGCCGGCTGTGGCAGCGGCGGCCTTCAGGATGGTGGCAGCGGGTCCGACACCCAACGGCATGGTGATGAGGTTCAGCGGGTCGGCTACGCCCCCCGACACCACACCCGCCATACCGGCCACCCAGCCCGTAAACGAGCCGCCGGCCCGGCCCCGCTGCGCCTCGACGGCCTCCAGCTGCTGGCGTGCTTTCAGGGCGCGGTCTCTCGCTCCAGCCTCGATTTGCTCATCGGTTGGGAACGTCAAGTCCGTGTTGGGATTCTGCTGGCGGTAGGTTTCGAACTCCCGCCGAATCGTCTCGTACTGGAAATCCCGCTGGTCGCGCCGATCGGGCTGAATGTCCTCTGGGTTCGGAAGGGCCCGACCAGTCGCGACCTGGAAGCGCTCAAGCTGTTCCTGCACCAGTTCGTGCCGGTTTCGCTCGTGATAATCGATGTTCCCCCAACGGAGCTGGTTTTCCAGCGCCGCGCGATACTCCTCGCCCAGCGCAGGCAGCAACTCCGCAGCCGGAGCGGCTTGCGCCCGGCTCAGCGTGTCGGCGGTGTCGGTGGTGTACAGTCCAAGTAGCATGCGGCCCCTCCATCCCGCGCACTTCCGCACGGGCCAGAGTGGCCGCCCAACGCACCCTAATGCAGAGGCGTCAATTCGCGCTCATCTAGGGTGCAAGTTACTGTCGTTATACAATTCCTCGCAAATTACGTTCAACGCATCCTGCGCCTCAGAAATGCTTACATCTAGAGTATTATTAACGACCTCACTGCATTCGGAAACCATATCCCCATTCTCTACATAATGTTTATTGAATATCTTCATTACGTGCTCAACCCCTTCAGGCCTTACGCTGCGGCAGTCTTCAGCAAAATACATGCCCCTAGCTTGCGGCCCAGTGATGATCTCGTAAGATGGAAAGTAATCAACGTTGCTATGCACATCAGATATCTGTTGCGCAGCAACTCTTAGAACCGATTTTGAGTATATCGTTGCCGGAAGAACATGACCTTTTGTTGCAGTCGCAACTAGCGGCACAGGTGATACAGTCAAAATGATCTTGGCGCTTGGATTGATTTTTACCAGCATCCCAATGAAGGCATTCATGTCGTTGACAACATCAACGACGCTCAGATTGATAAATCTGTGCTTAAGTGGATCGAACGTACCCGCTATAGCCCCGGGACAGGAAGGAAAAACCGCGCCATCTGAAATGGCTTCCCACGTCTCGGTAAGTCCAAGCGTGAATACAAATACATCGAGATTTTCAAACATCTCCCTTACAGCATAAAAATGGCTCTCACGATCTTCCGTGTATTCCTGAAATGTCGAGAAGCCACCGGGTAGTCCAGGGCGAAATGGGTCGTAAAATTTCCCATTCTCTCCTAGCCAAACATCTTCCCCGGGGACAAATTGCCCATAGGCCCGAGCAAATAACTGAAGAAGCTGTCGCGACGTATAAATGTTGCCAAAGCGAGCCGTATAAATCCCGTAATGGAAATCTGCAGCTTGATCTCTTACAATGGGGTGGGGCCATTCTGTCACATACGGCTCAATGCCTATAGACCGGAGATGGCGGGAAATATGCTGGGCAAAGCAACTTCCTGCAGTTGCCACCCGGGTATCCGAATTGATCAGGAATGAACCACCCACAACCGGATCGACGGCATGATGCACCACCCTGGAAATCGACCTGGACCAAAAAGCACAATCTGAGCTGTCTTGATAAGGCGTATACGGCATTTTTCACCTCAAGCAAAGCTGTCCATCTGCATCAATATCTCTGCACCAAACAGTAGGTTTGCGTGCATAACATCGTTGAGCAACATGCTATCGGCTAGATAGCCGCGCTCATTAAGTACTGACGAAGGCAATTCTAGAAAAACAACCCCAACCGATTCACACGCTTCTTTTATTATTTCAGAATGAAGCAGCCATAACTTGTACCTCACAATCGGTGAAGAAGGCCCAGAATTTGCCAAAAGACGCTCAGCCCACCCCGCATGCTGGGTGAGGTGTTGATTATCCTCAATTGGAGGTGGAGGTTCGAGATAAATGATCGGCGCAGAAACTTCTGCACGGATTGCCTTAATACCCAGAACCACATGACGAATATGGCGTTTCAGCCTTGCCTTCATCTCTTCATAGGGCACGACACGTGCACCGTTTATTCTCGGCAAATCTTCGCGACCAGGAATGATGATATCGTATGATGGGTTAGGAGCAGAGATGCAGAATGAAAGGTAATCGCTCCCCGAAATACTCAGGAATATTTTATCGAATGACCTATTTTCATAAAGCCATTTCTTCATATTCTCGTTCAACTGATAATCATCAAAACCCCCATCGACAGGATCAATAATCTTAGAATCATTCTTGAAATCTATAATGCTTTTGAACGTGTAAGAATTTCTTAAATGCTCTTGCTCAGCATATTTCGAAGCCCCGCGGATTGCATTGATATGGCTGCTTCCAATAACAAGAAAGGAATTCCTAATTACTGAGCAGCCCCGATCTGGTGCCCCTCTCTTATTTATCAGAAAATAAGCGCGCGCACGCGAAAGCCTTTCGCGGAATGGCCAGAAATTGCCGAAACGTTCCGCATGCGGCTCCAGGAGCGTTGCCGCTTGTTTTATCTTTCCGATGTGCACAAACACATCAAAAAGCGAAATATATAGCCAAACACCCTCACAACCCTCCTTCAGCATTTTTGTGAGAACAGCCTCAGCCTCTTCCCACTTACCTAAAAACGCCAAAAGGTTGGCAATCTTTATTCTAACTACCTCATTTTGAGGGAACTTATGGTGGACATTCTCCAATATTGATAGAGCTGACTCGGGATCTCCACGAGCAATTATGGCGTCAACTTCAACGAATACTGAGTGCAAATTATCCAATTCTCAGTCTCCATTCATCCACCACAGGAATGCGACAGGAAGAGTAACCTGCAATCCCGAATAGGTATCCAGCACTTCAGCATGCAAAACAGCTAGAGTGGACAGCTTAAACGCCCCATCTGATACATAATGTCAAATGAAAATCGGTTATCCTGACACCACGGATGATGAGACCCTTGCAGCGGAGGCCGGCTATCCGGCCTCCCATTGGGCGCTCCCTACTCGCGCTGCGCCCTGACCCGCTCAGAAGGTCCTATTGCGTCACCTTCGCACCCAGATCCAGAACGAAGGGCTGACCGTCCGCCCCCCGCGCGAATCCGCCGCCGATCTCAACCATGTACCGGCCCGGCCCGGCGTCATGCAGGGAGGCCAGCCGCCGGAACTCGCTGGCTCTGATCTGCGTCCCGCTGCCCGTGGTCATGCCCGTCAGGTCGGCGTCGGTCAGGCTATCGATCAGCTTGCCGAAATCGCTGTCCGTCATGCCCGGCTTCGGCGGGATGATCTTCGGCACGCCGGCCAGCCCGAACAACTTGGTCCCCTGCCCCCACGACACCACGCCGCCGGTCACGTCGCGCAGGGCCTGCTGCATGCGGCTGCCGTTATAGGCGCCGGTAAAGTCCTTCGCCGCGGCGGACAGGTCGGCATAGCGCGCAAGGGCGGTCTTCTCGATGGCGGATCGGGCCTGTGGCATGCTGGAGGCCGCGGTGCCCAGGAAGTCGTTCACCTCCGTGCGGACGTTCTTCTCCGGTGGCAGGATCTTCTTGTCGGCGTCGACGTAGCTGATCCCGCGTACGATGGAGAGGGCAAGGTCCGGACTTTGCTGATAGATCATGCCCGCCGACGCGAACACCGGGTTGTCGCCAGCCACCTTCTCCAGCGTGGCCGTCAGGTGCTTGCCGTCCAGGGAGCGGGCCAGCGTGCCGACGATCCGGGCGCGGGTGCCGCTGTCGCCCTGGTCCCAGGCGGCCTTGAGTTGGTCGAGTTCGGGCTTGGTCAGGACCGGCGCCGGCCCGATGCCGTAGATGCTGCTGGCCGCCCGCGCGACCTGCTGACGATCCGCAAGGGCGGTTGCCGCCGCGTCCGGCTTGGTCCAATCCACATCGGCAAGGCGCGGGCCGCCGCGGATGGAGCTGATGTAGGACAGCGGGTCGGCGCGCAGCGCCTCCTCCTTCTTCTGGTTCGCCGCAATCCTGGCCTGGAGGGTGTCAGTGTCGATGGAATCGCCCATCTTCCCAGCGGCCCAGGTCCGCAGGTCGGCCGCAGTCCAGTCGGCGAAGGGCTTGCCGTTCAGCCGCATCCCGGCGTTTGCCGCCATGGCGCCGGGCAGCAGGAGATCGCGGATCGGCATGGCTGGATCGGCGCGCAGCACCGCCTTGGCCCCGCCCAGGCCAGCGAAGTGGGCCAGATAGGTCGAGCCGTCATCGGTCGGCAGGCCGGCCGCTGCCAACTCGGCGCGGTTCTCCTCCCCATAGGCCCGGATCATCTGCCGGGACAACTTCGGGTCCGAACGCAGGGCCAGGATTTCGGCGTCGGACTTCCCGGCCGCCACCTCCGGCGCGGTACGCTTCACGATGTCCAGCCACGTCGAATCGATGAACTGGCCATCGCCGGTCGCGGTGCTGTTCGGGTTGCGCGCCGCCGGGTTGCCGGTCGCGTTCTCCGCACCCGCCACCTTCTCCTCATAGGGGCGGACGCGCTGACGTTGCGCGGCGATGTTCGCCGCCGTGGCGGTCGGCGGCTGCCAAGCGTCGGTTGCCAACTGCTCCTGAGTGGTGAACCCACGAAGCACCTTCGAGGCGCCGCGACGGTCTCCCAGGGACGCCAGCGACGCGGCGAGACCCCGAGCCTCGTCCTCCGTCGCGGTGCCCAGCTTGAACTTGTCCTCTATCGCCGCAGCCTGCGCCTGGACCTTCTGGAGGTCGGCGGACTGGAACCCGGCCCACTTGTTCATCTCGGCGGAGATACGGCCTCGGTACTGCTCGACCTCGCGCGGATCGAGCTTCATCGACGGATCGGACAGCAGGCGCTCAGCCTCGGCGTAGCCGCCCTCCAGGCCCTTCTGGTCGAACAGGCGCTTCGACATGCCGACGATGGATTCGGCCTTCGCCTTCCCGGCCAGCTCGTTGACTTTGTTGTCGGCCAGTTCCTGCGACCACAGGCCAGCCTTCACCCCATCGTTGAGATAGGCCCGGTAATCCAGCATGGCCTGCGTGAACGGCTCGCCGCCAGCCTCGCCACGATAGGCGTAGCCCAGAACGTCCGTCTGCGCGGCGTCGAGGCGGGCGTTGACCGAATTGGCGGTCAGGGCTCTGTCTTTGGTGATCTTGGCGCCCTGAATGCTGGCAAATGCCGACTGCCCCTCCTTCCTCAACGTCACGCGGGCGTGGTCCGCATACTTCAGGGGGACGGAGCCCAGCTTGCCATCGGTGTAGGCCTGCCAGTCCTTTTCAAACCCCGACGGATCTTCCGGGTGCAGCGCATGCAACTCAATGCGCTTGTCGCGGGCGTCAAGCTCGAAGTCGGCGGCCCACTTCAGCTGTGAGGCATGCTCCGCCTGCTGGGCGATCTGGCCGAAATCGCGCGTCGCCGCGTCGGCCGTCTGCTTGAGCGCCCCCCAGGCCTGCGCCCCGGAGGCGTCAGGCTGGACGAGCGGCGACGGGTCGAGGAGAACGGGCGGTCGGTTGCCGCCGGTGGGAAGTCCAGTGCCGGCCATTATCGTTCTCCTCTGCCGCTGCGGGCCATCTTCTTGAAGGGATCGCTGCTGCCGGTACCCGCCGGGCTGGCGAGGCTGGTCCCGAAGTCGAGAAGCGAGCGCCCCGCCCCCAGGTAGCCCGCCGTCAGCGCGTTGGACGCCGCGTTCCCGGCCTGCTCCGCCGACTGCCGGGCACTCTCCGCACCGTTCAGGATGTTCAGGCGCGACACACGCATGTCGTCCATGGCGTTGTCGGTCAGGTCGTCGCGGATCACGAGCGCCGTGGGGCTGGTCTGCGACAGGCCGCGCCCGGCCCGGATCGCCTCGATGGTGGACAGGTTGGAAGCCAGTTCCTCTCGGCGCGCAGCCTCGTCCTGCATGGCGCGGGTGCGGAGTTGCTCTTCACGCTGGCGCTGCTGTTGCTGCTGCGCCTTCAGGGCAGCGGACTGCGCTTGGCCCTGCTGGATGCTGGAATAGGCGCTGACGGCGGTGCTGACCGCCATCATCGCGACCATGACGGGTGCGGCTGCCATCAGATGATCACCTCCATGCTCATGCCCAGGATCGTCATGGGCAGCGGTTCGTCTTGCGTGATGATGACGGAAGGCTCGCGGCTGCGGCCCAGCAGCCCCACCTCGATCCATTCGGTGCGCAGCGGGGGTGGAACGGTCACGTCCTCACCGACCCGATAGGCGTCCATCGCCCGCCCGCTGACCTGCACCCGAACCGAATCCTGGACGTAGGCGCGCACGCGGCAGATGCGCTTGACGTGCCCCGCCGTCCCACCGTTCGGCAGCTTCGGCTCAGGGGGGAGAGGCTCAACCAGCGGGCGGTAGAACCGCCCGACCTCGGTGGGTGCGGTCGGCGTGCCCAGATCAGCGAGCAGGCCATATGCCCCAGCGTCCACATGCCCCAGATAATGGGTCCCGGCGCGCGCGTGCGGCTGCATCCCGGCGAACAGGGGCGCATAGGCCGGGCTGCCCGCCGGCAGGATCACCGCGCCATCGGTGGTCAGTGCCTGGTCAAAGCGCTCGAGGCACCACCGCGTGACGCCGTTGAAGACGCGCTCCACGATGGCGAACACCGTCCCGCCCAGCACCGCGACGGAGCGATAGGCGCCCTCCGTCTCCCACAACCCCCAGCCCAGAACCTGCTGCGACTGGATGGAGTGCATGACGGCCAGCGTGCCGTCTCCATTGACGAAGATGGCGTAGCGCTCGGGCAGTCCGTCCGCGCCGTGGGTCGCGGCGATGTCCACAGGTTGGCGGATCAGGTGAGACGCCAACAGCGCCACGTCGGCGGCTGTCCAGCTCTTGGTCATGTCGCCGGTCGGTCGGATGTCCATCACCGCGCCCCCGGACAGGTGGACGTACAGCGCGCCCTCATCGAACGCCTGCGGCCGGGTAGCGCCGCAACCGTTCGACCCGATCTTGTTGAACTGGATGCTGCTCGGGCGGAGCGGGTTGGCGGCTGTCTCAGGGACGTAGTAGACGCCTTGGTCGGTGAGGATCAGCAGGTGTTCGGCGGAATGGAAGTGCCGCACCCATGCGACGGCAGAGTCGCCCAGATCCTCGAAGATCGCGTCGGCGTCCTCTCCGGTGCCGATGTCGAAGTCGTAGTGGCTGCCCACGCGGCTCGCCAACACCGACGACGGCAGGCGGGTATGCCCGCCCACCCACAGGCGCTGTCGGTGGAGCGCTCCTGCCGCGGGCCAGCCGTAGACCGGCGACAGGTAGGGCTCATCCCAATCGCGCGCCGGCAGTGGGGCCGCCGCCGCGACCGACAGGATCTTCGTCTTGGCCTGCGGGGAGGTCACCGGCTCGTCCACCTTGAAGGTCTGGCGGCCCTTCGTGATCAGCACCATGACCGTGCCGGACGGCGCGTCGACGTTGACAACCTCGCCCTTCGCCGCGGTCTGCTCTCCCTCGATGATGTGGCCGATGGAGAAACCTTCGGCATTTTCCAGCATCAGGGCCTGAGACGGAGGCAGTTCCTGGAGGACGGTCGCGGTAACCTGCGTCGGCGACAGGAAGCTGGTCACCAGCATCTCGCAGCCGACGTAGCGGATGCGCTGCCCCTGGTGCCCGGGCGCGAAGGCCACCTCCGACGCCGTGATGACCACGCTCCCGCTGTAGGCCGATGGCTGGATGGTCGACACCGGACCCGCGAACTTGGTGTAGGGCTGTTTCAGTGCGCCGCCCGGCCCCTCGTCGGCGGTCCAGGCCTCCAGTGCCCAGGCCGCCGCGCCGACGCGGCGCAGAACCTGTGGGCGCCAGCTCCGGCAGAACAGGAACACGGTGTCGCCCGACTGCACCCAGGTCATCGCCGCCACGTCCGCGGCGGTCCACGGGCAGCCCGTAACCGATCCGGCGTCGGAGCCGTCCACCAGCACCGCGTCAACGCGGCCGGCGGAGAACAGCAGCAGATACTGCTGGTCCACCGCGAAGGTGAACTCGACAGGGCGCGTCCCGGCCTTCACCTCGCGCAGGTGGAGCGAGCCGGGCCGGCGGGTGAAGCCGCCCGCATTCAGTGCCCGCACGTTCCGCATCCGACGCGCGCCGTCGGCGTGCTGCTGGGTGTCCGAGCGGCGGGCCATGTTGGGCGACAGCTCGCCAGCCCCGAAGCTGGCCTTGTCCGTCCAGAGCTTAGCCACGGCGCGCCTCCAGCAGGGACGAGGTGGCGGGCTTGCGCGGGCTGCGCTTGCGGGAGTCGGCGTTGCGGGCCTGCCGGATCAGCCGGTCGGCAGCCTTGTCGCGGGCGTCCGCAGCGGCAACATCTTCGTTGAGCGCGCGCAAGAAGAGCGCCTCCAGGCGCTGCACGATCGCGGTCTTGAACAGGTCCGGCCAGCGACGGACCGGCGGGCGGTAGCGGCCAACCGCAACGACGCCTTCGGCCTCGCGCGTCAGGATCAGGTCGGACATGGATTCCCACGCGACCGGACGCCCGCTCACCTCGATCCGATCCACCTCGACGCCCGCCGGGACCTGCCATGCGGTCGTCCAGATCGTGTCCGTGTCGCCGGCTATGCGGGAGAGGCGGCGCGTGGTCTGCGTCCAGGTCCAGGGGTGAGCGAACTCGGCGCCGACCACGGCTTCGAAGTTCGCCATCGACACGACGGATTCGCTGTCCGCATCCTCCAGCGTCGTGATGGGCTTGTTGCCCGTCGCGGTGAGCGCGGCGTTGATCAGGTCGATGTCGGTGTTGAGCGATTGTGCGGCCATGCCGGGACAATGCGGCTGGCAAGAGGCGGGGGCCAACGCACCCGAAAATGCAGAAGGACGCCCCGGGCGGTGGGGCGTCCTTCTTCTCCAACGGCCACTGGAGGCGGTAGGGCCGTCAGGTCTCGGTGTTGGTTTTCTCGGCTGGGACCCCAAGGCCCTCGCCTTCCGGCTTCATCCAGGACGGGGCGAAGTCGCCGGGCGCCGCCAGTTCGAACGTCTGGCCCTCGCGGATGTGCTTCTCGCCGTAGTGACCGGCATAACGCGCGATCACCTTCAGCTGGGGGGCTTCCTTCACGGCCTTGCTCATGACTCCCCCTTACCGCGGCAGATAAGCCGGGATCACGTCCACCTTACCGGTGGCGGCGGCGTCCGTGGTGGTGATGACCGCCTTGACGTAGCGGCGGACGGTGGACGGCAGGGCGAAGCGGCCCAATTCCACGCCGGCGGCCAGGGCTCCGTTTCCGCCCGCTGCCGTCAGGCTGTAGATCGTGCCCAGGTCGGTCCAGGAGGAGCCGTCGGCGGAGTGCTGGAGCTTGATCGTCAGTGCCTTCGTGTCGGCGATGGTGACCGCGGTGTTGATGCGGGCCACCGCCTCGACGGCGCCGTTGATGCCTGACAGCTCGATCGCGCCGCCGTTGCCATCGGCGGAGGTGTTCTGCGGCAGGGTCTGCGCCTTGGCGAAGTTCTGCCCGTGGATGTCCACGAAGTGGGGCAACCCGTTGACCTTGTACATGGCGTTCTCCTCAGGGTCAGGACAGCAGGACGCGGCCTTCGGTGCCGTCGTACAGGTTGTAGGAGGTCAAGAAGGGCACGCCGCCCCACGCCTCCAGCTGGCGGTCGATCACCTTGTCGGCGGGGCGCATCTGCACGCGGCCATCCTTGAAGGTGCGGCACAGCGCGTCCTTCACGCGGGTGTGCATCAGCAGCACCGTGCGGCCGGAGGACGTGGCGCGGATGTCGGCCAGAAGGTCGTCCATCTGCACAGCGGTCGGCAGCTTGTTGTTCGCGAGGTCGATGTTGACGATGGTGCCGACATTGCGCGTGCCGGTGATCTGGTAGCCCAGGTCGGACTTCATGCGGACGCCGTAGCCCAGCACGCCGGACCCGATGTCGTACAGGTTGCCGCCGTTGATCGGCATCGTGTCGAACATCGTGCCGTTGCCGAAGCCGTTCGGGTTGTAGAGGCCCGAGCAGACACCTTCCTCGAAGCGCACGGCGATGATGCTGTAGTTGGTCGAACCGGTGCCGCCTGCGTCGTAGACGGTGCGGGTGGTATCGCCGGCCCGGAAGCGGTCCACCGCGTACTGGCGCAGGTTGTCGTAGACGATGACCCGCTCGGTGTTCATGCCGGTCATCTTCAGAACCGGGGCGGTGCGGTCGGCGAAATACTTCTCCTTCCCGCCATACTCGCGCGCCTTGTCCTCGGCCACCTTGATCGTGCCGCCCATCTTGGCGACATCGAAGCGGATCAGCTTCGTGGTCGAGGACACGTCCGGCAGCGGCGCGTCCATCGCAACGAAGCCGATGGAATCGGCGCTGGTCAGCGTCTCCGCGACGTGCCACATGCCGTGGGTCGAGGAGGCAAACGGGATGGTGTCCAGGATCGGCGCCTCCTCGGTCAGGTGGTCGATCTGCTTCGGCTGCTTCTTGCTCCGCTCCAGAGCAATCGTGCGCAGGGTGTCGAGCGCCATGGGGAGGCTCCGTTACTTCGGGTTGAACAGGTTCTTGTAGTAGTCCTCGGTCGAGACGGCCTCACTGGCTGGCCCACCGCCGCTACCCGGCAGCTGGGGACCGGACGCCAGCTTCATCAGCGTCTCGACGGCCTCCACGCCCTTCGCGGTCGTGATCGCTCCCTTCAGCGCGTCGAACTGGTCGGCGGGCAGCCGGGCGCGCAGGAAGGTGGTCGCTCCGTCGATGCGATCCGTGGCCTTGTCACCCAGGGCCCGCATCTCCGCCTGCATGGCGGTGGCGGCGGCCTCGTGCGCGGCGGCGTCCATCTGGGCGCGCAAGCCCATCAGGCCGGAGAACTGCGCCTGCGTCAGGCCCGCCTGATGCGCCCAGCTCCGAGCGGCGGCCAGCAGCGGGTCGCTGTCCGCGACCTCGAACTTCATCCCCTCCGGCAGCGTCAGGTCGGCGGGCAGCTCGACCTTGTAGGCGGCGGCATCGGCGGGGACCTGCCCGGCGCGCTCGGTCACCTGCTGGTGCGACTTCAGCGCAGCGGCGATATCGGCCTTCGGCTTGCCGGCGGTCGCGTCCCACTGGTCCTCCGGCAGCCATTCGGGGCGCGTGGGGGCGGCAGGAGCTGGCGTGGGCGCCGGGGTCGGCGTTGGAGAAGGGACCGGCGTGGGCGCGGGGGCCGGAGCCGGAGCGTGATCACCGCCACCGGAACCGCCACCATCCGGGCTACGCAGCGGGGAGAAGGTCCAGCGGCGCAGCATCACGCCACCTCGCTGGGCAGAAGGCTATTCGGCTGCGCGGCGGAGGGCCGGGTATTCGCGCCGAAGCTCGGAAGGGTGTTGATCGCGTCCATTGGCAACCCGCGTTTCGATGACGCGGACAAGCTGCCGTTGCCCCTCCAGGTGGACCAACGCACTGTGCGAGGCGTCGGGGCTTATGGGCTTCTCGATCGTGCTCGAGCGCAGGAGGGCCAGCACCTCCAGCCCATCCGGCGAGCCGAACACGCGGGCGAACAGGCCGTTCAGCCGCCGCTGCTCGGCCTCCTGCTCGGGCGTCAGCCGCTGCTTCGGCTTGTCCAGGTCGCTCCAGCTCATTGCCCCTGCCCTCCCGGCAGCATCCCGGCCTGTTCGGCCATAGCCGCCGCGTTCTGGATCATCTGCTGGATCTGCTCCGGGGTGCGGATGGAGCGGGTGTCCTCCAATCCATCCTGGCGAGCGCGCTCCCCGGCGTAGACCGACCAGTCGATGATTAGCCCGGCCTGCTGCGGCCCGGCAAGCTGGGCCAGCTCCGCGGCCAGGGCCTTCAGCCGCACCCCCTTCTCCTGCTCCTGCGATCGGGCATAGGGGTTGGTCGGGACGAGGCTGATCGGCCCCTTGTTGCCCAGTTCGACCTTGGGCAGGGAGCCGCGCTTCTCCAGCAGGAACGCGAACCGCCGGATGATGGCGAATTGCCAATCCGTGACGATCCCGCCGGCGGGGGCGCCCATGCGACGGGCGGTCTCCTGTGCTTGGTCCAGCCATTGCGTGGCGGTCGGCGGTGTTCGGCCCAGCTGCTGGGGCTTGTCCTGGAACAGCGCCCGGCGAATGGCACTTTGCAACCTCTCCTGCTCCATGAACCCGATGTTGAAGTTGCCGGTGGTGTCGAGGACGTTCACCTCTTTCGCCGACCCCTGCGCGGCGGGGATCCACGTCCCAGCGGTGATGCCCTGCGTGATGTCGATCACGCCGTCATCGGGGTAGACGACCACGGGGTCGACGGCCCGGTCGGCGTTGCGCAGCACCAGCTCGTTCAGCTTGTTGATGGTCTTGATGTCGGGCAACGCGTTGTAGAGCGGGCCGAATCCCCATGCCGTGGTGGCGTCGGTGTCCCAGCGGCAGACGATCATGGGGCAGGATCCGGCCCCCACATAGTTCGCCTTCAGGAAGACGTTGCCGCCCTCCCCCTCCACCAGCATGAAGGTCCACCGCTCCGTGCCGCGGTCGCTCCAGTCGCGCCACATGCCTTCGGTCACGTCGACTTCGACATCGGCAGGGCGGTTCTTCAGGGACTCCGGAAGCACGGCGCCCGGCCACATGACCGGGATCAGCTCGGCGCGCAGGCGGAACTTCCGGAACCTCCCGTCCACCACGCCGCCGGGGCCGCGCTCCAGGTAGAGATCGGACACGGGAATCGCCGTGCATTCGATGGGCTGGGTTTGGTGCACGTCCTGGATCAGCATCGCCATTGTGCCGGTCGCCAGATCGCGATAGCACTCGCGGGCGGCCTGCGTCAGGTTGGACGCGGCGATGGCCTCCCAGATAGCTCCGCGATAGTCGGCAATCGCCAACTCGACGGCGCGCATGGCCGCCGGATCCAACTTCAGGTGCCGCGCCGGGGTCAGCTTCACCCACTCGCTGGTGAACGGCGGGGTGAAGGCGTTCAGCATGTCGGAAGCGAAGTCCGCGGCGGCCTCGATGGCGGTGCTATCGAAGATTTCGTCCAGGCTGTCCTGCGGCGCCGTCCCGTCCTGCAGGTGACGGTGCGGGAACACCAGCCGGTAGATGTCGTCCAGCCGGTGGCGCACCCGCGCCTTGTCCTGCGATGCGCGGTCGAAATGCTGGCGGAACGCCTTCAGGTCGGTGTTCTGTTCGGCCATCCTCAGCCCCCGAGCAGTGAGCGCGTGAAGCCAGCCTGTCCGCCGCTCAGAAGCGAGCGG
>NZ_JBHSLC010000019.1:0-49048 GCF_042657465.1 Azospirillum himalayense
GCGCCATCCTCCATCGTACCCTCCGCGTCCCGTGAGCCCGCGCGCAATCTCGATCACGGAACCCGGTTCGGGAAGAAGGGGGCGTTCGTAACGCTTACCGACAAACCGGGTACGCGATGGGCCTGGAGAGCCGACTCTCCAAGGATCAGATTCTTGCCGTTTGGCTTGATACACTGGAAATGGGTGAAGGTCCGGAAGGCTGGGTGACTGGCTTTCATAAGGCAAGTTCAGCAATCTATGGGCGGCCGCCGGCTGAGTTAAGCAGTACGGAATTTGCTCGATTGGTTGCCGTTCTCATCTCACCAGCATCCTTCAAGCTTCGTGACAATGATCCTGCGCTCAACGAACGTGTCAGGCGGATTGAACGCTTGGTGGCAGGAGCGTGTGTTCCCGAAGGGCATAGTGACGTTTGGCTCGAAGGGTGCCGTCAGCCTTCCGATAGCTGAGCGGCCCCAGCAGCTTCACCCTGTGGGCAACGGCGTGCAGCGCAAGTCTCACTCATATATTTTCCATAAGACACCTTATGGGATTCATGGGCCGTTCCGAAGGGCACGCCATCACACATGAACCCGGCACCGGATCCGTGCATCTGCTCCCCGTGATCCGGGGGTTGGCCTGCCCCTTCCGGTCTCAATCGGGAGCGTGTTCCACGGCTAAGGCGTCCCGCCGGACCGGCTCAAGGCCGGCTCGGGGCGGTCGCGGCGCGCCATGGTGTCCACGAAATGGCCCATCGCCAGTTTCATGTCGTTGAAGACCGTGCCCTGCGACACACCCAGATGGGCGGCGATCTGGGGATAGGACAGGCCTTCGACCCGGTTCAGAAGCCACACCTGCCGGGCCCGCGCCGGCAGGCGGTCCAGGGCGTCCATGAAGCACGACAGCCGCTCGCGGTGCAGAAGGCGCTCTTCCGCCGAAGGGGTTTCCGATGCGATGCCCAGCGCCTCGACGGTGTCCGCCGGACCGGCCTCGAACCGCTCCTGGGTCCGGCAACGCCGGAGATGGTCCAGCGCGAGGTTGTGGACCGTCCGGTGAAGAAACGCCCCGATGTTGTCGATGGGTCCCCTCTCCACCGCCTTGCAGGCGCGCAGGTAGCTTTCCTGCAACAGATCCTCGGCAACCTGAAGATCACGCACGATCTTCATCGCGCACCCGAACAACGAGCGGCGGTGATCGAGATAGATCGCAATCAGGCTTGCGGACATGATAGCCCTGTCGGTGCGGCGGCGAAAAGGACACCACCGTGGTCGGTGCGACAACGGCGGCCTTGCAACATCGAGATTGATAATGATTCTCAATTTCAGATGTCAAGCCGGTTGGACGGACGCGGGAACGATCGCCATCTGCGGGCCATGGGCTGCGGTTTGCGAATTGTGACCTGGCGAGCGATAAAACGTCTCAACTGTGCGTGGGACCGGTCAAGGAAGAGTGGAAGACCAGCGTGGAGCAGGACAAGGCAGACGGCGGACAGGATGCCGGGCCCTACCGGCATGCGGACCCGATCACGGACGAGGCGCTCACTTGGTTCGTGACGCTTCTCGACGCGCCCGTGGACCCGGACACCCGAGCCGCCTATCAGGCATGGCGGAACCGCGACCCGCGCCACGCCGCAGCGTTCGACCGTCTGTCGTCGCTTGGGGCCATGCCCGAGTTGCAGGCGGCGACGTTCGCCCACCAACCGCGGTCGGCCCCTTCGCCGGCGGCCCCCCGGTCCGCGACGAGGCGGCGGTTCGGCGGGTGGCGGGCGTCGCTGGCCGCCGCCGCTCTGCTGCTGGCCATCGGCGTCCATCTCCAGCCGACATTGGCGCTCCGCCTGACCGCCGACCACCGCACCGCCGCCGGGGAACGGCGGGAGATCGCCCTGCCCGACCGGTCCCTGCTGATCCTCGACACCGACTCCGCGGTCGCGCTCGATTTCGCCGAGGGCCGGCGCCACGTCCGGCTGCTGCGCGGGCAGGCTTACTTCGATGTGGTCAGCGACCCCGCCCACCCTTTCCGAGTCACCGCCGGCTTCAGCGAGGTCGAGGTGACCGGCACCGCCTTCACCGTGCGGTCGGACAGCGGACGGGACGCCGTCTTCCTGGAGCGCGGGCGGGTGTCGGTCAGCCGGCGGGAACCGCCGGACCAGACGGTGTCCCTCGTTCCGGGTGACCGGGTGACGGCCACGGTGGACGGCCTGTCGGCGCCCGCCCGGCCGGACCCGGCGGTTGCGCTTGCCTGGAAGGATGGGCGCTACGTGTTCCACGACCAGCCCTTCGCCGCGGTCATCGACACCATCCGGCGCTACCATGGCGCACCGATCGTCCTGATCGGCGACCGGCTGGCCGGCGCGCGGGTCAGCGGAAACTACCGGCTGGACGATCCCATCGCGGCGATCCGCTCGCTGGCCGACGTCGTGGGCGCCCGCCTGACCGAGCTTCCTGCCGGAATCATCCTGCTTCGATAGGCTTTGTCCTTCTTTCGGGATTTTTTTGTGAGACGCCACGCCCCCGTGCGTCTGCCGAAAAGAGGGGGCACGGTCCATACACCGGTAATCACGCCCCCGCCACCAGCGCAGACGGGAGTTGTGAGGAATGGAAGGCCGGACGGTTTCGACAGGCAAGTTCTTGGTGTGCGCGCGGGGAACCGCCGCCCGGCATCTGATCCTGGCCCTGATGGCGACCACCGCGCTCGGCGGCGTCCTGGCCCTCCCCTCCCCGTCCCTGGCCCAGCAGGCCGCTCCCGCCCCTGGCGCCGCGCAGACGATGGCCTTCGCGCTGCCGGCGCAGCCCCTGCCCGCGGCGCTCGACGCCTTCGCGCGCCAGACCGGCTGGCAGATCGGCTACGCCGCCGATCTGGCCGCCGGGCGCAGCTCCCGCCCGGTGTCGGGCAGCATGACGCCCGCCCAGGCGCTCGACACGCTGCTGTCCGGGACGGGCGTCGGCTACCGCACGACCGGCACCGGCTCCGCGACGCTGGTTCCGGCCCCGACCGGCGACGTCACGATGCTGGCGCCGGTGTCGGTCACCGCCTCGACCGGCGCCGGCAGCGCAAGCGGCAACATCACCATCACCAAGGAGGATCTGGAGCGCAAGAATCCCAGCGACCTCCGCGACGTCTTCTCCGGTGAGCCGACGATCCGCGTGGGCAGTTCCGTGCCGATGTCGCAGAAGGTCTATGTGAACGGCGTCGAGGAAACCAATCTGGCCGTCACCATCGACGGCAGCCGCCAGAACAACAAGGTCTTCCACCACAACGGCACCACGCTGATCGACCCGGCGCTGCTGAAGGTGGCACGCGTGGACGCCGGTGTCGCCCCCGCCGACGCCGGGCCGGGCGCGCTCGCCGGCTCCATCGCCTATGAGACCAAGGACGCCAGCGACTTCCTGGCGAGCGACGGCATCGGCGCCTTCGGCAAGACCACCTTCAACACCAACGGCTCCGGCCTGACCACCAACCTCGCCGGCTTCGGGCGCCACCAGGGGCTGGAGGCGCTGGGCACCGTGACCTACGGCAAGGGTGGCAAATACACCGCGGGCAACGGGCGCAAGGTGGACGGCACCGAGACGGACGTGGTCAGCGGCCTCGGCAAGGCGGCGGTCCAGACGGAGAGCGGCCACCGCTTCCAGGCCAGCTACGAGCGGGTCTACGACGACGCGCCCCGGCCCTTCCGCGCGAACATCGGGTCGCTGGCCGGGCGCCCGGCCTGGGAGCCGCGCGTGCGCGACTACTCGCTTGACCGCCAGAACATGGTCTTCACCTACACCGACGCCCTGCCGACGGAGCTGTGGAACCCCAAGCTGGTGATCGCCTATGGCCGCACCGACGTGGAGACGCCGATCTTCACCCGCCCGGTCGGCAGCAGCACCGTGCCGGGGAGCTACCCGGGCAAGGGGGCGACCAGCTCCTTCAACGGCAAGCTGGAGAACAGCTTCGGCTTCCGGATCGGCACCGTCACGACGGGCACCGACTTCTATGTGGACCGCGCCAATTACCGGGACCGGACGATGACCGCGACCGAGCGGGCGCGCAACAACGGCCTGTACGGTCAGGCCCGGCTGGAGCCCATGGAGCGGCTGCGCCTGTCCTTCGGCCTGCGCGGCGACCGCCAGACCTTCGAGGGGACGACCGGGCGGGAGTGGACCAACCACGGCCTCAGCCACAACCTCTCGGGCGAGTTCGACCTGCTGCCCCGCTTCCTGACCGCCAAGGCCGGCGTGTCCCGCGGCTGGGGCGGCGTCCAGATGGCCGAGAACTACATCATGAACCCGGCCTGGAACTACGGCGCCGGCCCGCGCCCGGTGACGGCCTACAACAGCACCGCCGGGCTGGAGGCCCGTTACGAGGGCTTCACCGCGGAAGGCCGGATCTTCCGCACCAAGCTGGACGACGCCCGCGCCGCACGCTTCGCCGCCACGAGCGCCACCCTCGCCCGCGACGTGCGCTCGGAAGGCTATGAGCTGGGTCTCGGCTACGCCTGGACGAACGGCTTCATCCGCGCCAAATACGCCGACATCGACGTCAAGATCGACGGGCAGCCCGCGGATTCCGACACCGGAACCTACCTCGCCACGCCCATCGGTCAGGTCTTCACCGTCGGCGGCGCCCACACCGTGCCGTCCTGGAACCTGACGCTGGGCGCCGACCTGGAGTTCGTGTTCGACTACGACAAGGTGCAGGCCGGGCAGCGGCCGCTGAAGGGTTATCAGACGGCCAACCTGTTCGTGGAGCACCGGCTGCCGGAGCACGCCAACCTGGCGCTGCGCCTCGACGTCCGCAACCTCTTCGACGAGACCTACGCCGACCGCGCCACCTACGGGCAGGAGTTCGGCACCGTCACCCCGCTCTACCAGCCGGGCCGTGCCTTCCTGCTCAGCGCCTCGGCGCAGTTCTAACCCAGCGCCACGGAGGCAAGGTCATGGCCCAGGCGGGCCATGACCGGCCCCCAGTCGCCGGGCGAGTCCTGCCGGTAGAGGCGCATCGTCGCGTACCAGGGGCTGTCGTCGCGCCCGCGCAACCAGCGCCAGCAGGCGTCGGCGCGCGACAGCATCCACACCGGGCGCCCAATGGCAGCGGCGAGGTGGGCGACCGACGTGTCCACGGTGACGACGAGGTCGAGATGCGCCGCGATGGCCGCGGTGTCGGCAAAGTCGGTCGCGCCCGCCATGGGATCGGCGAGCAGGCCTGCCGCGATGGCCGTCCGCGCCTGCTCCGCCGCATCCCCGACCTGGAGGCTGACGGCCTCGACCCCCGGTACGGAGAGCAGCGGTTCCATCAGCGCGAAGGGCACGCTGCGGCGACGGTCCATCGCGTGCGAGGTGGGGTCGTGGCGCCGCGGGTTGCCCGACCAGACGAATCCCACACGCAACGGGCGCTTTCCGGCGGACTCTCCAACTTGGCTCCAGCCGAGCCGCTCCGCCCAGGCCGCCACCAGATCGGGGGGCGGCGTGATGTACGGGCCGCCGGAGGGTATCCCGTCGATGCGCGTGCCGAAGGCGAAGGGCAGGCTCATCAGCGGACAGCACAGGTCGAAATCCGGAAGTCCCGCCGCGTCGTCGTAGGTGGTCAGCCGGTCGATGCCCCGCACCGAGGCCAGCAGACGGCGCAGCTCCGGCTGGACGATCAGCAGCACCCGCGCGCCGCGGTCGGCCAGCAGCGGCGCATAGCGGACGAATTGCAGGGTGTCGCCCAGGCCCTGCTCGTAATAGAGGAGAATGGTCTTGCCGGCGATGTTCTCGCCCCGCCACACCGGCTTGCCGGACACCGCCGCGGATTGGCCGGTGTAGTCCCAGCGCCGTTCGTAAAGCGCCAACCCCTCTTCGAAATCGCCGAGCGCCAGTTTCAGCACCGCCAGCTCGCAGACCGGGTGCGGATGGTCCGGGCGCAGGGCCTTGGCGGTTTCCAGCGCCGTTTCCGCCTCGTCGAACCGGCCCGCGTCGCGCAACGCGATGCCCAGGTTTAGAAGCGTCTCGAAATGCACCGGGTCGAGGGCAGCGGCGCGTCCCAGCCAGGGCACGGCCTCGCCGATCCGGCCATCGGCGGCCAGGGCGGAGCCGAGATTGCCCGGAACGCCGCGCGCCGCCGGCTCCAGCGCCAGGGCGCGGGCGAAATGACGGGTGGCCTCGTCGTAGCGACCGGCGGCCTTCAGCGCCGCGCCCAGATTCCCGAGGAAATCGGTGTTTGATCCATCCCGCGCCACCGCGGCGGCGATCAGCGCGACGGCTTCGGCGGGACGGCCCCGCTGCCCGGCGACGATGCCCAGCAGATGCGAGGCGTGGGCCTGCTCCGGATCGGCGTCCAGGATGCGCTGGTAGATGATCGCTGCCTCGTCCAGCCGCCCGGCCTGATGGTGGTCGATGGCGATTGCATAGGCTTCCTCGATCGTCGCCATGCCTCCACCCCCAATTGCATCAGGAAAGAAAAATCCCTTTCCAGTAAACCTGAAAAGGTCGGCGCGCAAGCATTCGCGAGATGGAATGACCATCCGCCTGCCTCAGGCGCTATCCTTCTCCTGCGCTGCTGGGGGCAAGCGGACGACGAAGCGGGCCCCGGCCTTCCGTTCCTCTCCGTCCTCCAGGGCGATGGTGCCGCCGAGCTGGCTGACCGCGTTGTGAACGATGTGCAGGCCGAGCCCGGCGTGCCCCCGGTCGCGGCGCGTGGTGAAGAACGGATCGAAGATCCGCGTCCGCAGCTCCGCCGGAATGCCCTGCCCGTCGTCGGCGACGACCAGTTCGACGACCTCCGCTGCCACCTTGCGGGCAAAGACCGTCACGGTGCCGCGCCCCCCGTCGTCCGCCTCCCCTTCGCCATTCGCGAAGCCGTGATTGACGGCGTTCAGCAGCAGGTGCGAGACGATTTGCGCGATGGCCTGCGGGTAACCGTCCATCATCAATCCCGGCGGGCAATCCACGACAATCCGGTGTTCCGCCGGCTCCCAAAAGGGTCCCAGCGCCTCGACCGCCTGAATCAGGCAGAGGCGGAGGTCAAACCTCCTGCGCGTCTCCCCCGCCGGGTCCACCGCCAGTTCCTTGAAGCGCTGAACCAGCTCCGCCGCGCGGACGGTGTTGTTGACCAGCAGCTCGCACACGTCGCCCATGTCGGCCAGGAAGCGTTCCAGCTCGCGGCGGCGCAACTGGCCGGCGTCAAGAAGGCGCTTCATCTTCGGCACCTTCTCGCGGATCAGGGTCGAGGTGGTGAGCGTGATGCCAAGCGGCGTGTTGATCTCGTGCGCCACCCCGGCCACCACCTGCCCCAGCGCGGCCAGCTTCTCCGCCTGCACCAGATGGGCCTGGGTCCGCCGCAGCTCCGCCAGAGTGGAGTCCGCCTGCTCCTTGGCGCGGCGCAACTCGTCCTCGCGGCGGGTGATTTCGGCGGCGAAGTGGTGGACGGCGCGGGCCATGTCGCCCAACTCGTCCCGCCGTTCCAGGTCGGTCACCAACCCGTCGCGCGGGTCGCGGGCCAGCCGCCGCGTGGCATTCTGAAGACGGCGCAGGGGCCGGGTGATGCCACCGGCCACCAGGAGCGCCGCCCCGGCGGCGAACAGCAGGCCGATGGTCGCCCCGATGAGCAGGGTGGACCGCAGCAGATCGGCGCTGCGCACCGCGCTGTCCTGGAACAGGTCGTTCAGACGGCGGGCGGTGTTCATCACCGCGGCGGCATCCATGTCCATCGCGGCGATGGCCCCGTTCTGTCGGGCGAGCCCGTCGGTGGCGCGCTCCAGCCCGTCGCGCCACGCGGTGATGGCGGCCAGCATTCCGTCCTGGATCATCGGGGATATGGTCAGCCCGGCCACCCGATCGCGCAGCCGCCCGCTGTCGGTGGCGACGTCGCGCAGGCTGCGGGAGTCGCGCCGCTCCAGCGCCCTCAGGGTCCGCCCGCTGAGGGTCAGGGCGGTCATGGCGAGCGTCTGGGTTTCCTGCTCCATGGCGTGGGCCGACACAGTGTGGCGCAAAAGCTCCGCCACCTCGTCCTGGATGTCGCTGTAGCCGGTGTCGGCGGCTTTCAGCACCCGCTCGGCGAGCGCGTCGTAGCGGGGCGTCAGTTGCGGGAGCGTTGTCCGGTCCAGCCGTTCGGCCCGCAACCGGGTCAGTTCGTCCAGCGCCGTCCCATGCACGGTGTCGGCGGCGAGGGACGCGGCAAGACCCTCGGCGGCTCGCTCCACCCGGTCCAGCCAGAGGGCCAGGGCATCGGGCCGCGCCGCCGCGTTGGGTGGCGACTCGGCTGACGTGTCGGGTGGTTCGGGAATGACCGCCTCGTCCTTCGCGGCCAGCCTGGCATTCAGAATCGCTTCCCGCAGCCTGTGCAGGCCATCCACAAGATCGCGGCTGTCGCGCAACTGCCGGTCGGCCTTGGTCAGGGAGGCGACGAGCGCCGCGTTGACGGCGTGCTGCCGCTGACGCGCCTGTTCGGCCAGGGCGAGCAGCCGCGCCTCCTGCTCCGCCATGCCGCGGGCGCGGGCGTCGCTGAAGGCGATGGCGTTCACCAGTTCCTCCAGCCGGGCGGCGTGACGATCGGACGCGTGGCGGGCGATCGCTACGGCGTCGGCCTGGGAGCCCCGGTCCGCCAGCCCGTCCAGCGCGTCCAACGCCGCCCGAGCGCCGTGGGTGGCGCGGCGGAAGGTGACCTCATGGGGAAGCCGGCCTTCCGCGGGGGAATGGATGAAATCGTTGCGGGCCGCGGTGGCGGCGATCATCTCGCGGTAGACGGTGCCGGCGAGGACCGCGGCCTCACGCGAGCGACCGGCGCGCTCCAGCAGGATCCACGCGGACACCGCGATCAGGGCCGCGATGACCACCGGGATTCCCCCCACCGTCGCTATGCGATACGAGATCCTCATCAGGCTCCGCCGGCTGCCGTTCCTCCAGGGGACTGCGGAACAGGCCGGCGGCGGAACATCGCAAAGCTAGCGATAGCACTCTGGAGTTGTCGAGTTCTTTCAATTTTGGCGAAAATTAAAACTAATTTGCGGTATGACCGGCAATCAGCGGGTGTGGCGATCACCGCTGGTCAGCGCCCCGCCCCGCTGGGCGCGGGGCTGGTCGACGTCGGGGACGCCGTGTCGAGGGCCGAGGCCGCGGCCGGGTCCGCCTCGACGCGGCGCTTCAGGATCATCAGGCCGAGCGTGGTGACGATGGTCCCGGCGACGATGGCCAGGACATAGGGGCCGAGCGGCGCCACCGCGTTGGGAATCGCCAGCACGAAGACGCCGCCGTGCGGCGCCCGCAGCCCGCAGCCGAACCACATCGACAGGGCGCCGGCCACCGCCGACCCGGCCATGGCCGCGGGGATGACGCGCAGCGGGTCCTTGGCGGCGAAGGGAATCGCCCCTTCCGTGATGAAGGCGAGGCCGAGCACGCCGGCGGCCTTGCCCGCCTCGCGCTCCTGCAGGGTGAAGCGGCTGGGCACGACCAGGGTGGCGAGCGCCAGCCCGAGCGGCGGCGTCATGCCCGCCGCCATCACCGCGGCCATCGGCGTGTAGGTGCTGGAGGCCAGAAGCCCGACCGCGAAGGTGTAGGACGCCTTGTTGACCGGCCCGCCCATGTCCAGCGCCATCATGGCGCCGAGCAGCGCGCCGAGCGCAACCGCGTTGGCCCCGGTCATGCTCTGCAGGAAGGCGGTCAGCCCGCTCATGATCGCGGCGACCGGTGTGCCGACGACGTAGATCATCAGCAAGCCGACCGCCAGCGTGCCCAGAAGCGGGATGATCAGCACCGGCTTCAGCCCCTCCAGGGTCTGCGGCAGCCGGATGGTGTCGCGCAGCCAGCGGGCGATGTAACCGGCCAGGAAGCCCGCCACGATGCCGCCCAGGAACCCGGCGCCGATCTTGGCCGCCAGCATCCCGCCGATGAAGCCGGGGGCGAGGCCGGGCCGGTCGGCGATGGAATAGGCGATGTAGCCCGCCA
The DNA here is from genome assembly GCF_042657465.1 of Azospirillum himalayense. Classification (NCBI taxonomy): domain Bacteria; kingdom Pseudomonadati; phylum Pseudomonadota; class Alphaproteobacteria; order Rhodospirillales; family Azospirillaceae; genus Azospirillum; species Azospirillum himalayense. The sequence continues at coordinate 9,879 of NZ_JBHSLC010000019.1, forward strand.
GCACCGGCACCATCAGCCCGAAGGCGGCCTCCCCGCCGATCTGCATCAGCGCCGCCGGCAGGGTCCCCGGCTCCTTGAAGGCCTCGATGCCGAAGACGAAGGACAAGGCGATGATCAGGCCGCCGGCCACCACCAAGGGCAGCATGAAGGACACGCCGGTCAGCAGGTGCTTGTAGGGGCCGGACTGCACCTCCTTCTGCCGCGCCTTGGCGCCCGACACCGCGTCGGCGTAGGCCGGAGCGGCGGCGCTCCCCGTCGCGGCCGGGGCCGGCAGGGCGAGCGCCTCGTCGATCACGCGGGCGGGCTGCTTCAGCGCCTCCCCCACAGAGGTCTTGAGCAGCCGCTTGCCGGCGAAGCGGTCGGTGGCGACGTGGGTGTCGGCGCCGATGATGACGGCCTCGGCCTCGGCGATCTCCTCCTCCGTCAGCGCGTTCTTCGCGCCGACCGAGCCCTGGGTCTCGACCTTGATGCGGTAGCCCTTGGCCTGGGCGGCCTGCTTCAGCGCCTCGGCCGCCATGAAGGTGTGGGCGATGCCGGTCGGGCAGGCGGTGATGGCGACCAGCAGGCCGGGGCTGCGCACCGCGGTGGGTGTCGGCTTCGGAGCTGGCTGCGGAGCGGCGGTTTCGATGTGCTCACCGGGAGCATGGCCCAGGGCGTTGCCGATCACAGACTTGGTGTCGCGGATGGCGGCGGCGGTCGAGGTGCGCAGGATCGGCTTGCCGACGAAGCGGGAATCGTCCACGGCGATGTCGGTGGCCAGGATCACCGCGTCGGCCTGCGCGATGTCGGCGGCGGAGAGCGGTGTCTGCACACCGTTCGACCCCTGGGTTTCCACCGCGATGGCGTGGCCCATCAGCGCGGCGGTGCGGCGCAGCGCCTCGGCCGCCATGACGGTGTGGGCGATCCCCGTCGGGCAGGCGGTCACAGCCACGAGCTTTGCCATCGCGATCCCTCCGGCGCTGAAACCCTTAGAGTTCTTCCACCCGAACGGCCCGCATCAGCTCGGCGAGGCGCTCCGGCGGCGGCAGTTCGGGGCCGAGGCGGGACAGCGTGCCGGCGGCGAAGGCGGTGCCGCGCCGAGCGCACTCCTCCAACCCCATGCCCTCCAGCCGGGCGGCGACGACCCCGGCCACCATGGCGTCCCCGGCGCCGACCGTGCTGGCGACCTCCACGGGCGGCGGCACGGCCAGCAGGGCGCGGCCGCCCTCCACGAAGACGGCGCCCTCGGCGCCCAGCGACACGACGACGAGCGCGATGCCGGACTCCGACAGCTCGCGGGCGGCGCGCACCACCTCGGCCCGATCCTTCAGCGGGCGGCCCAGCAGTTCGGCCAGTTCCGCCGCGTTGGGCTTCACCATGTCGGGGCGGGCGGCCACGGCGTGGCGCAGCGGCGGACCGCTGGCGTCCACCACCACGAAGGCACCGCGCCGGTGCAGGGCGGTGACCATCTCGGCGTATGCGGTGTCCGGCACGCCCGCCGGGACGCTGCCCGACAGGACGAAGGTCCGGTTGGTGACGGCGAGGTCGTCCACCACGGTCAGCAACCCCCGCCAGCTTTCCGCCGGGACATGCAGGCCCGGCAGGTTGATGTCGGTGACGGTGCGGCCCTCGCGGTCCACCAGCTTGATGTTCACCCGGCTGCGGCCGGCCAAGCGCAGGCAGCGGTCGCGGATGCCCCGGCGGCGGAACAGCGCGTCGAACACGGCGCTGTTCTCCTCGCCGAGGAAGCCGGTGGCGGTGACGGGTGTGGCGCCCCCCGCCAAGGAGGCTCCGGCCAGGAAGGCGGCGACGTTGATGCCCTTGCCGCCGGCGGTCCGCGTCTCGGCGACCGCCCGGTTGACCGCTCCCGCGGCGAAACCCGGCACGTCGAGCGTCTGGTCGATGGCGGCGTTCAGCGTCACGGTGACGACACCGGGACGTGGGGTGGACGGTGCGGTCATGACACGCCTCCGGCGTCGGCGAAACGGTGACGAACCAGCGCCCGAACCTCGGCCGCGTCGGCGCAGTCCAGCGCCTCGCGGGCGGTGCGCTCGGCGTCGGCCATGGCGATGGCGCGCAGCCGCGCCTTGACGGAGGGAACGGCCGGAATGGCCACGCTCAGCTCGGCAACGCCCAGCCCGGACAGCAGCACCGCCCCGGCCGGGTCGCCGGCCACGCCGCCGCAGGCGCCGACCCAGATTCCGGCGCGGCGTGCGGCGTCCACCGTGCGCTCCACCATGCGCAGGACGGCGGGATGCAACCCGTCGGCCTGCGGAGCCAGGACCGGGTGCAGCCGGTCCATCGCCAGCACATACTGGGTCAGGTCGTTGGTGCCGATGGAGAAGAAGGACACCTCCCGCGCCAGCCGGTCGGCCATCATCACGGCGGACGGCACCTCGATCATGATGCCAAGTTCCACGGGCGGAACGTCCAGCTCCCGCCGCACCGCCTCGGTGATCATCTTGGCGCGCTCCAGCTCCGCGGGCGCGGCGATCATCGGGTACATGATGCGCACCGGCCCCTCCACCGAGGCGCGCAGCATGGCGCGGAGCTGGGTGCGGAACAGGTCCTCCCGCTCGAAGCACAGGCGGATGCCGCGCACCCCCAGGAAGGGGTTGCCCTCCGCCGGCATGCGCAGGTAGGGGACGTTCTTGTCGCCGCCGATGTCCAGCGTGCGCAGGATGATCGGCAGACCGTTCATCGCCCGCACCATGGTCTGGTAGGCGGCGAACTGCTCCTCCTCGTCCGGCGGCAGGTCGCGCTGAAGGAACAGGAACTCCGTGCGCATCAGCCCGACGCCCTCGCCGCCCGCTTCCACGGCCTGCACCGCCTCCGCCGGGTCGGAGATGTTGGCGGCGACCTCGACGCGCCGGCCGTCCGTGGTGATGGCCGGCTTGTAGCGGTCGAGCCGCTCGGCCTCGCGCCGCTCGCCCACCTTGATCCGGGCCTCGGCCGCGCGGCCGCGGTCGCGCTCGCTGGGGTCGGCGACCAGCACGCCGCCGTCGCCGTCGAGGATCGCCGCGCGCCCGTTCTCCAGGTCCAGCACCGACGGCCCGGCGGCGACCACCGCGGGGATGTCGAGCGAGCGCGCGATGATCGCCGTGTGGGAGGTGGCGCCGCCCCCCGCCGTGCACAGCCCCAGCACCTTGGCCGGGTCGAGCTTCGCCGTGTCGGACGGCTCCAGATCCTCGGCCAGCAGGATGACCGGGTGGTCCGGCAGGGCCGCCATGGTCTCCGTCACCGCGGCGAGCAGGCGCAGCACCCGGCGCCCGACGTCGCTGAGGTCGGCGGCCCGCCCGGCCAGCAGCGGGTCGGCGAGCTGGGCCAGCGTGCCGGCGCGCTCCTCGTAGACCGCGCGCCACGCCCAGCCGGCGCTCTTGCCCCGGTCGATCAGGGCGTGGGCCTCGACGACCATCTCCGGATCGTCGAGAAGCTCCTGATGCGCCTTGAAGATGGCCGCCTTGGCGGCCCCGGCCTTCTTCCAGAACGCCTCGTGCAGGTTGCGCAGGTCGGCGGCGGCGGCGGCGAGCGCCTGATCCAGCCGGCGGTGCTGGGCTTCGGGGTCGGGGGCGGTCTCGGCGACCGTCAGCTCCTCGCGCTGGAACTTCCAGACCGGGCCGGTGGAGACGCCGGGAGAGGCGGAGATGCCGGCGATCACCCGCCCGTCGTAATCAAGGTCGGCCGGGACGGCCCGCGGCGCCGGTTCCTCCGCGGGCGCCGCCGTGGAAACCGGCTCGTCCAGCCCCGCCTCGAAAGCGGCGCGGATGGCCTGGAGCGCCGCCGCCGCGTCCTCTCCCAAGGCGGTGACGGTCAACGGCTGCCCACCCGACGCACCGAGCCGCAGCAGGGAAATCAGGCTCTTGGCGTTGGCCGTGGTGCCGTCGTGCCGGACGGCGATCTCCGCGCGGAAGCGCTTGGCGACCTCGACCAGCGCCGTCGCCGGGCGGGCGTGCAGCCCGTGGGGCGAGGGGGCGGTGACTTCTATGGAGTCCCCATCAATGGGAACCCCGACCGGCTCACTCACGGGCGCGGCGGGTGCCTCGCCGTTCAGGACGGCCATGATGGCGCGCGGGTCGCCCGTGCCGCCCAGCCGCGCGGCCTCCGCCGGGTCGCCCAGCACGCCGGTCAGCCGTTGCAGCACGGCGATGTGCTCGTCCGACTTGGCGGCGATGCCGACGACCAGCCGCGCCGGCTCCCCGCCGCCCCAATCCACACCCTGCGGAAACTGGACGACGACCACGCCGGTCCGCCGCACCAGATCGCGCGCGTCGGGAAGCCCGTGGGGGATGGCGATGCCGCTGCCGAGGTAGGTGCCGGACACCGCCTCGCGGCCCAGCATGCTGTCGATGTAGCCGGGGTCGATCAGGCCGCTGTCGACCATCGCCCTTCCGGCGATGCGGATGGCCTCCGTCTTGTCCGGCGCGGAGAGCCCAAGGCGCACCTGCGATTCGGAGACCTGAAGCATCGCCCGTCCTCCCCCCGCGCGGAGTCCGTGCGCGGGGCCGGACTCGTCCTTGGAGAAGAGTAACGCGTCAGTCGCAGTGGCGTTCCGGGACAGATTCGCGCAGGGCGCCACCGCCGCCGCCACCGCCCCGCGTGTGGGCCAGCATGCCGGTGACGCGGGCGACCAGGGCCGTCGTCTCGAAGGGCTTCTGGAGCACCTCGCAGCCCGGCTCCAGGATGCCGGTGCCGAGCGTGGCGTCGTAGGCGTAGCCGGTCATGAACAGCACGCCCAGCTCGGGCCGCCGCTCATGCACCGCCTCGGCCAGTTGCCGCCCGTTCATGCCGGGAAGCCCGACGTCGGTCACCACCAGATCGGCGCGCAGCCCGCCGTCCAGCAGCTCCAGCGCCTCCGTCCCGTCCGACGCCTCGACCACGTCCAGACCGGCGTCCTCCAGCGCCTGAACCGCGACCATGCGGACCAGCGCCTCGTCCTCCACCAGCAGAACGGTTCCAGCGGTGTTGTCCACCGCCGCGTCGGCGACGGGCACCACGGCGGCCCCCGGCGGAAGGCTGGCGCCCTCCTCCCCATCGCAGCGCGGCAGGTAGAGGCGCACGGCGGTGCCCCGACCGGCCTCGCTGTCGATGCGCACCAGCCCGTGCGACTGGCTGACGAAACCATAGACCTGCGACAGGCCCAACCCGGTCCCCTGCCCGATCGGCTTGGTGGTGAAGAAGGGATCGAAAGCGCGCTTGATGATGTCGGGCGGCATGCCCATGCCGGTGTCGGCGACGGTCAGGACCACATAATCGCCGGGCGCCGCACCGGAGGCGTCGCCCGCCACGTCGGCCGCCGTCAGATGGGCGTTGGCGGCGGTGATGGTGATGCGCCCGCCGTCCGGCATGGCGTCGCGGGCGTTCACCACCAGATTCAGCAGGGCGATCTCCAGCTGGTTGGAATCGCACCAAGCCGCCCAAGCGTCCGGCGGGCAGTCGGTCGCGATGGATACCTGTTCGCCGACCGTGCGGCGCAGCAGGTCCTCCATCCCCTGGACCAGCACACAGGGTTCCGTCGCGTCGGGGCGGAGCGGTTGCCGCCGCGCGAAGGCGAGAAGGCGCTGCGTCAGCCCGGCGGCGCGGGTTGCCCCGACCTTGGCGTGGCTGGCGTAATCGCGCAGGTCCGCCCGCTCCGCCGTATCCAATCGGGACAGCAGCAGGTCCAGGTTGCCGGAGATCGCCGTCAGCAGGTTGTTGAAGTCATGGGCGATGCCGCCGGTGAGCTGGCCCAGCGCGTCCATCTTCTGGGAATGGCGCAGCGCCTCCTCGGCCCGCTCGCGCTCCGCCTCGGCGCGCAGGCGGGCGGAGACGTCGACCACCGCGGCCATGGTGCGCAGAAAGCCCCCCCACCCGTCGCGCTCGATGCGGGCCGAGACCAGCACGTCGGCGACCTCCCCCGACCGCTTGACCAGCCGGTAGGGCATGTCCTGGAACGCACCGAGCCTCAGCAGTTCCGGCCAGAGGTGTTCCCGGTGCTCCCGCGCGACGTCCGGCGGCATGAACTCCGTGATGTTGCGGCCGAGCACCTGCCCACGCCCTTCGTACCCCATGAACTCCAGCCAGCGGTCGCTGACGCTGAGCAGCCGGCCCTCGGCGTCCAGGGAGTGCAGCGGCACCGGCGTCTTGGTGTAGAGCGCGCTGAGGTCGGCCTGGGCGCGCTGCCGCTCCGCCACCTCGCCCAGCAGGCGGCGGTTGGCGGCCACCAGCTCCGCCGTGCGCTCGGCCACCTGGCGCTCCAGGTCCTCGCGGGCGTCGGCCTGGGCGGCCCGGGCCTTCACCGCGTCATCGATGTCGGTGCAGGTGCCGAACCAGCGGGTGATCCGCCCGTCCCCGTCGCGCAGCGGCACCGCCCGCCCGAGGAACCAGCGGTACCGGCCCCCGGCCTCGCGCAGCCGGTACTCGACCTCGTAGAAATCGCCCGACCGCACCGCGGCGGTCCACAGGGCGGCGGTCCGCGCCCGGTCGTCCGGATGCACCACCTCCATCCAGGCCGTTCCGGTCATCGCCTCGGGCCGGGTGCCGGTGTAGGCGAACCAATGCAGGTTGTAATAATCGGGAAGCCCGTCCGGCGGGGCCGACCAGACGAGCTGCGGCATGCTTTCCGCGATGGCGCGGAACTTGGCCTCGCTGTCGCGCAGCGCGATTTCCGAGGCGCGGCGGTCGGTGATGTCGCGCACCACCACCGAATAGGCGGCCGGCCGGCCTGTGGCGTCGCGCGCCACGGTCAGCACGGTGGAGCCGAAGAAGCGCCGCCCGTCGCGCGCCGCGTGGATCCATTCGCCCTCGCAGCGCTCCTTCTCCGCCACCCCGGCCAGCAGGTCGCGGATGTTCTCCGCGCAGCGCTCCTCCGGCGCGAACAGCAGGGAGAGCGGACGGCCCAGCGCCTCCTCCTCGGTGTGGCCGAACAGGCGGCGGCTGCCCTCGTTCCACGAGGTGATGCGGCCCTCCAGGTCCAGCGTGACGATGGCGTAGTCGCGGATGTCGTCGATGGCCTGCCGCAGCCGGCGCAGATTCTCCTCGGCCAGCCGCCGCTCGGCCAGGGTGCGCGCCTCCAGGATCGCCCGCTCCACCGCGGCGGGCAGATGGGCCAGCCGCTGCTTCAGCACATAGTCGCGCGCGCCCATCTTCAGCGCCGACACCGCCGTCTCCTCCCCCATGCGCCCGGACAGGAACAGGAAGGGGGTTTCCGGGACGCGCGCCTTGGCAATGCCCAGCGCCTCCAGCCCGTCGAAATCGGGCAGGGAGAAGTCGGCCAGGATCAGGTCGAAGCGCCGCCCGTCCAGAGCGGTCTCGAAGGCCGCGCGGGTGTCCACGCGGGTCACGTCGCAGGAAATTCCCGCCTTCCGCAGGCGCGCGCAGGCGAGCTCGCAGTCCAGCGGGCTGTCTTCCAGATGCAGGATGGTCACGGCCGCGGGCATGGCGGCGGGCATTCCGGAGGGCATTCCTTCAGGCGCCTTTTCCCGCGGGCGAGGTTCCCGCCGGACGGCGGGCGCAGCCGACCGGAGGTTCGTTCAGGATCGCCCAGAAGGCGCCCAGGTCGCGGATCGCCTGAAAGAAGGCCTTGAAGTCCACCGGCTTCACCACGAAGGCGTTCACGCCCAGCTTGTAGCTGCGCACGAGGTCGCTTTCCTCGCGCGACGCGGTGAGCATCACGATAGGGACGTGCCGGGTCTCCGGGTCGCTCTTCACCCGCTCCAGCACCTCCAGCCCGTCGATCTTCGGCAGCTTGAGGTCGAGCAGGACGACGGCGGGAAGCTGGGTCGGCTTTCCGGTCTCCGGATCGCGGCGGGTCAGCATCCGCAGCGCCTCCTCGCCGTCGCGGGCGACGATCACGTCGTTGGCGAGCTGGCATTTCTCCAGCGCCGCCAGGGTCAGTTCCAAGTCCCGCGGGTTGTCTTCGACCAGCAGGATGGGTTTCAGGTCACTCATCGAGGTCTCGCAGATCCGGTTTCGCCGTTCCGGCCTTCGGCAGCGTGAAGTAGAAGATGGCCCCCTTGTCGAGCCGCCCGTCGGCCCAGGTCCGTCCGCCATGGCGGTCCACGGCGCGGCGCACGTTGGCCAGACCGATGCCGATGCCTTCGAACTCCTCGTTGCGGTGCAGCCGTTGGAACACCCCGAACAGCTTCTTTTCGTAAGCTTGATTGAAACCGACCCCGTTGTCCCTCACGAAGAATAGGGTTTCGGTGGGTCGGTCCTCGCAACCCACGGCGATGCGCGCCGGTTCCCGCCCGCGGGAATATTTGATGGCGTTCGACAAGAGATTTTGCAGAACCAGCCGCATCATCACCGGATCGCCGCGCACCGTGGGCAGCGGGGCGATGTCCCACTCGATGGCCCGCCCGGCGGTGTCGGGCGCCAGCGTCTCCCGCACCTCCGCCACCAGGGCGTTCATGTCCACCGAGACGGGGGTCAGCTCGCTGCGCCCCATCTGGGAGAAGTGCAGCAGATTGTCCACCAGCGTGCCGGCGCTGTTGGCCGCGTCGACGATGACGTCCAGATAGCGTTTTCCGGTGTCGCTCAACTGATCCGCTTCCAACTCCTGCAGCAGCTCCGCATAGCCGACGATGTGGCGGAACGGGGCGCGCAGGTCGTGGGAGACGGAGTAGGAGAAGGACTCCAGCTCCTTGTTGGAGCGCGCCAGTTCCCGCGACAGGGCGGCCAGTTCCTCCGCCTTGCGCAGGACGATGCCGATGACGGCGTGGCGCAGCGCCGCGGCGGTGTCGCGTTCCGCCGCGGTCCAGGGCAGCGCGCGGTGGCGCACCGTCTCCTTCCAGGTCTCGAAGGAGGCGCGCGGGCTCAACCCCTGCCCCTGCCCGTCGCGGCCGAGGGGCTTGCGCGGGTCGCCGCCCCAGCGGACGGTGCGGACCACCTCGGGCCGGAACCACAGAACGTAGCTGGCGTGCAGCTTCGACACGGCGATGGCCAGAAGCCCCGCCGCCTTGCCTTCAAACTCCGCGGCGGGCGGGTAGAGGGCGGGCAGGCTGTCGGTCTCGAACTGCTCCGGCTCGCCCTGGGTGGCCAGCCAGTCCACGAGGCCGCGCACCTGCTCTTCCGTCGGGGTGTCGCCGACCAGCGTGCAGCTCCGCTCGAAGACGACGACGGCCCCGCTGGCGTTGACGAAGCGCAGCAGGTCGTCGGGATGCTCGGTCAGGCCGGCGATGAAGGGATCGGCCTGGGCCATGGCGGCGAGCAGCCGCGCCTGGATGGCCTGCAGGGCGATGCGGTGCTCCGCGTCGCGCCGATCCTCCACCGCGGCGATGCGCACCGACAGGATCTGGGCGATCAGGTCGCAGGCCGAGCGCACGGCGTAGGACACCGCCTTCGGCTCGTGGTGGTGGCAGGAGACCAGACCCCACAAGGCGCCGTGCAGCAGGATCGACACCGACATGGAGGACGCGGTTTCCATGTTCCGCATGTATTGCACATGCACCGGCGACACGCTGCGCAGGACGGAAAAGCTGAGGTCCAACGGCGGCGCCCCGGCGGCGACCGGTGGCATCGCGACCAGCGGCACCGGGGCGTAGCCGGCGTCGGGGATCAGCCGCTGGCGGTTCAGCCGGTACAGCTCGCGCGCTTGGGTGGGAATGTCGGAAGCGGGAAAGCGCAGGTCCATGTAGGAGGGCAGCCGCCCGTTCCCGTCCTCCGCCACCACCGTGCCGTGCCAGTCGGCGTCGAAGCGGTAGATCAGCACGCGGTCGAAGCCGGTCAGCGCGCGGACCTCCTGGGCGGCGCAGCTCAGGAGGTCGGCCGGCGCGTTCAGCGCGTCCAGCCGCTCCAGCGCCTCGCGCATGCGCGGGTAGACGTGGTCGAGAAGGTCGGTCTCCAGCCCATCCAGCCGTTCCAGCTCCAGGATCACCACGCCCTCGCCCGCTGCGTCATTGACGGCGTGGGCGAGAAGCTGGTGACGACCGGCGCCGGGCAGCTCGGTCACGGTGACCGGCACCGGGCGGGAGGGAACCGGACCGGCGGCAAGAAAGGAGCGGACCGCGCCGAAGATCCGCGGATGCAGGGCCTGCTCCAACGGCTGACCCAGCGCCTGCTCCAGCGGCAGGCCAAGCGCCGGCGCGGCGTTGGCACTGGCCTGGATCAGGGTGGCGCCGCTGTCGCTTCCGGAGACGGCCAGCAGCATGCCGTGGGGTTGGATGCTGCCGGGGCGATGGATCGGTTCCCGGCTGCAGGCGTCGAGATCCAGATCACCAACGGTCATGGCGCTGGTCCTTGCCGCAGCGTTCACTCCAAAAACAAAGACAATCCAATAGGTCGCTCCTCAATGCCCTGCTCGCTGTCCGGTCTATTCGATGAATTCAGATAATGTCGAATGTTTGGCTTGCCGGGCATCTCTTTGGTTACCAACGGCGGTAGACTGAAACAATACCACTTCGGAACAAGGGCATAAGCAATTGGTCATAAAGATTGCCTTTCGTTGCGCGCAATGTGGGAAGTGGGCAGGACAGGATACGGGAGATCGCCCGGGGCGGATCCACGCGGTTGGAACTTTTCGACCGGATCGCGTAAAATTTGCTCAGGAGCATCGGGCGGAACCGGAACGGCTTCGGCGGACGGAAGGCGGACAGGGGTGCATCGGAACGGAATCGACGCCGCGCGGCTGGGCACCGCGCGCTGCAGCAGCTGCGCCATACGAGACCTCGTCCTGTTCGGTGACCTGCGCGACCAGGATTTCGACCTGATCCACATTCCCATCGACGAGCTGCGCTTCCAGCCCGGCGCCACGCTCTACAGCGCGGGGGACGAGGGCGGCTCCCTCTACACGATCCGCAGCGGGCTGGTGAAGCTGGTCCAGTTTCTCCCCGACGGCACGCAGCGCATCGTCCGGCTGCTCCGCCAGGGCGCGGTGGCCGGGCTGGAGGTGCTGGTCGGCAAGCCCTACGAGCACACCGCGGTCGTGCTTCAGGAGGCCGAGACCTGCCGCCTGCCGCGCGCGGTGGTCGAACGATTGAGCAAGGAGACGCCGCGCCTGCACGCCCGGCTGATGGAGCGCTGGTACCAATCCCTGCACCAGGCCGACGAGTGGCTGACCGAGCTGTCCACCGGCAGCGCCCGACGGCGGCTGGCCCGGCTGTTCCTGAAGCTCGCCGCCGATGGTCCGAACGAACCGGTCCTGTTGTCGGGCCGCGAGGATCTGGGCGCCATGCTCGGGGTCGGCATGGAGACGGCCAGCCGCACCATCGCCGAGTTCAAGCGCGCGGGCTTCGTGATCGAGCGGGCACCGAACGTCTTCGCCTGCGACCTGTCGGCGCTGGAGGCGGTGGCACTGGACGGTTGAGCGATGCCGCCCTGCCCCCGACCCTGCTTCCGCCCTCGGCGAACCAAAGCTACACCTGCCGGATCAGCGCAATCCCATGCTTTGCACGGGAACCTCGAAACAGGATCACCGACCGTGACTCTCACGAAACGAAAGTGCATATGCATGCAATCCTGAAGAATTGATCGTTCAGATTCAATACAAATACGCGATATGCCCTTGAGCACTTGCACAACCGGCACTAAGATGCACTCGGGTATGCAGGAGGGGTGCATGACGGGCCTGTTGCAGCAGCTGACGGGCGCGCGTCGCGCACACGAACGCAGCCTTGGCGGTTTGCCACCCGGCGGCAGCCGGACCAAACCGGCCGACGCCGCGCTCTGGCGCCGGCCGGCGGAAGGCCGCCAGTCACCCCCTCTCGATCGAACCGGTCCGGACGGGCCGGCGGCCGCCGTTCTGCCGCGACGGACCGGCCGGCGTCATCGGGTGGAGGCCATCGAGGACCGCAGTGAACCTCATTCCCTTCTGAAAGGATCATCGAGAATGAACGACAACAGCGAACGCCTCCCGTCCGTGCAGCCGGCGAACCTGGACCTCTCCTTCATCAACGCGCGGCTCGAACTGGCCGGCTACACGCCGGAGCAGGCCACGGAATCGGTCGAGGCCTACCGCCAGTTCCTCGTCGTGGTGGCGGCCAAGCCGAACCTGATCCTGGTGCCGACGAAGGCGGCGGACGCGGCGTGGCACGAGCACATCCTGTTCATGGACCGCTACGAGGCGGACATGAAGCGGCTGGTCGGCGCCCGCGTCCATCATCATCCGGATGCTCCCGACGCCGCCTCCTGGCAGAAGGCCGTCGCCAACACCCAGGACGCCTTCCGTGCGACGCTCGGCCTGGAACTGCGGACGGAAGAACTCGCCGGGTGCTATCTCACGGTCGAGGCGGCCTGAACGTCATACCATCGTATTGACCGTTGCATGATGCAGGCGGTTTTCTGCTAAATTCATTCAAACGGCAGTGCGTTCCACGCTCCCCGACCGGCGGTCCAGGCCACGGTCGGGGGGTGTTCCGTCACCCCCGGCAGCGAAAGGGAGGAAAGATTGATGTCCGATCTCGTCCATGACCTCTCCAGCCGCGCCAGGGACATGAACGCGGCGCTCACCGTCTTCGACAAGAGCGACACGCTGCTGGCGACCAACGACAAGCAGAGGACGATCTATCCCTTCATCGACTTCTCACGCTCGGTCACCTTCCGCGACATCGTGTGGGAGTGCGTGAAGCACAGGAAATTCAGCTCGGACACCATCTATTCCGACCCGGCGCGCTGGATCGGCTACGCCGAGGACCTCCGCCGCTTCAACCGGTTCTGGCAGTCCTTCACGCTCCATTCCGACGGCCGGGTCATCCAGATCACCTACGAGCGCTTGGACGACACGGACGGCTGGTGGTACCAGATCCGGCGCGACGTCACCAGCAACGTCCAGGAAAGCGTCCGTGGCGGCTACGACAGCCTGATCTCCCTCAACGGCGGTGGCGTTCTGCCGCAGTCCGGCCGCCCATCCTTCGTCGTCCGGCTTCTCGACGCCCTGCCCTACCCGGCGGCGCTGCTGACGCCGCGCTGCCAGGTCATCGACGGCAACCCGTCCTTCGCCTCCATCCTGTCGCGGGGCGACGGGCTGTCCATGGTCGGCGGCCGGCTGTGCATCCCCGACGCCCCGACCGAGCAGGCGGAGCTTTCCAAGCGGGCCGCCGGCTTCTTCCGCCGCCGCACCCGCACGCCGATCACGCTGCGCGTGTCGCGCCTGGACCAGCCGGCTCCTTATTTCGCCACCCTGTCGGAGCCGCCGGCCCAGAGCGTCGGAAGCGGCGGGCCGATGAACGGCATCCTGCTTCTGACCCTCGTCGATCCGGACGTGCTGCCCACCGTGTCGGCGCGCACCGTCGCGGAGCTTCTCCAGATCACCGGCTCGGAGGCCGAGATCGCGCTGGCCCTGTGCTCCGGGCGGAGCGTCGACGAAATCGCCGAGGACCGCGGGGTGGAGCGGCGCACCGTCTACAATCAGGTCTCGTCCATCCTGGGCAAGACGGGGCTGCGCAACCAAGCGGGAATCGTGCGGCAGGTGACGACGATCTGCTGGCATTTCGGGTCGCGCGCGTGACCGAATCCGGGTATGGTGCCTGACGCATCGCCGGCTGTGCGAATACCTGGATATGAACGCACTCTTGTGCATACATATGGCGGACGTCCGGCGCGGTTCCGGCTCCGCTCTGGCCGGAGGCCATGAAGGAGGCAGGGGCGTCTGATTTTCCCACTCCCCGGCAACCGCCCTGCAACGTCCCGCGCCATGCCTCTGCTCGCCGCACTTCGCCTGCTCCTGACCGTTCTGGCCATCGTGACCGGCGGCGCAGGCGCCGTTTTTCCGGCAGCGGCGGGCACCTTGCGGGTCGGCCTGTCCGATGATCTGACGACCATCGACCCGTTCGCCTTTCCCGGACTGGTCTCGTCCGGCGTCCTGCGGCAGGTCTATGAGGGCTTCACCACCATCGACGCCGCCGGCGACGCCGTTCCGGCGCTGGCCACCCGCTGGGAAACGTCGGATGGCGGCCGGACTTGGCGCTTCGCGCTGCGCCCGGACGTGCGGTTCCATTCGGGACGCGCCTTCACCGCCGCCGACGTGCTGTGGACCTGGGAACAGCATCTGACGCGCAAACCCCAGCCCGGCTACAGCGCTTTCTACCTGCGCGGCGTCGAGGGAGCCGCGGCGCTGCGGCAGGGGACCGCCACCGCGCTGTCCGGCGTCGCCATTCCCGATCCCCACACACTCGTCGTGCGGCTGACCGAACCCGACGCGCTGTTCCCGCTCTACCCGTTCCTGTTCGTCGACCGCGGGATGGCCGCGGAGTTCGGACCGGCGTGGCACGAGCGGGCGTCCGGCGGCACCGGTCCGTTCCGCCTCACGTCGTGGCGGCGTGGCGAGTCCGTGCGCCTGGAGGCCCATGCCGCCTATTGGGGCGGCGCTCCCGGCGTGGACGCGGTGTCGCTGACGGTGCTGCCCGACACCAACACGATGCTCGCGCGCTACGACGCCGGACAGCTCGACGTGGCTCCGCTTCCCGACAACGCCGTGCGCACCGTGGTCCGCCAGCCGCGCTACGACGGGCAGATCGCGGCCTTCGCCCGCGCGCAGGTGCGCTATCTCGCGCTGAACCAGGATTTGTACCCGCCCTTCCGCGACCGGCGTGTGCGCGAGGCGGTTGGACTCGCCCTGGACCGGGTCGCCACGGTCGACGGTCTCCACGCCGGGCGGGCGTTGCTGACGAACGGCTTCGTCACGCCCGGCCTGGGCGGCTACCAACCCGACGCGGTGCCGCTGCCCCCGACCGATCCGGGCCGGGCCAAGGCGCTGCTGGCGGAGGCGGGCCACGCCGGGGGGCGCGGCCTGCCGCCGCTCCAGATCGCCGGCGGCCCCAATGTGCGCGAGGAGGCCACCTATTTCGCCGCGCAACTCACCGCGGTGCTGGGGATTCCGGTCGGCGTGCGCATCCAGGAGCGCGCGGCCTTCGTGACGGCGATCAACGAGGGGCGCGAGGCGCTGTTCATCAACGGTTGGACGGCGGATTTCCCCGATCCCATGGACCAGCTCGCCACCCAATGGCACAGCGTCAGCCCGACCAACCGCAGCCGCTGGCACAACCCGAAGTTCGACCGGCTCGTGGAGCGGGCGCGCGGCCTCGCCGACCCCGCCGCCCGCAACGCGCTCTACCGGGACGCCGAATCCCTGCTGCGGGACCAGGCCGTGGCGGTGCCCCTGCCGGCGCCGCAGTTCGTGGCGCTGGTGCGGCCGGGGGTGACCGGGGTGATCATCCGGCCGGACGGCACGACCGACTACCACGCCGCCCGGTTGCCATGACGGGACGCCGGCCCGGCCGCCGCCTATTGGCTTGGCGATTGACCCGGCGCCTTCCGGGATTGCTGCTTCTGTCCGGGGCTGCCGTGCTGGCGAGCTTTCTCGCCTCCCAGGCGCTTCCCGGCGACCCTGTCATGCTCATGGTCGAGGGACGGGCCGCCGATCCGGAGATGATCCGCCGGCTGCGCGAGGAGGCCGGGCTGGATCGGCCGCTGGCCGTGCAATTCCTGTCCTACACGCTGGACCTGCTGCGCGGCGACCTCGGCCAATCGCTGCGTTACGGCGGCGTGCCGGTGACGGCGCTGCTGGGCGACGCCCTGCCGGTGACCCTGGGGCTGATGGCGGGCGCCGCGGCGCTCGCCCTTCCCCTCGGCCTCGCGCTGGGCCTTGCCGCCGCCGATGTCCGGCGGGCATGGCCGGGCACGGTCCTCACCATCGGGTCGGTGCTGGCCCTGTCGGTGCCGCCGCTGGCGCTGGCGACATGGCTGATGCTGGCCGGGTCCGGCACGGCGCCCTGGGCGGTGGCGGCGCTCGCCCTGCCGGCGGCGGCGATGATCGCCCGGCTGACGCGGACCCAGCTGATGGAGGTGCTGGAACGCGACTTCATCCGTACGGCGCAGGCCAAGGGACTGGGGCGGGCCGCCGTCCTGCTGCGCCACGCCCTGCCGAACGCCCTGGTGCCGCTGGCGGCGGCGGTCGGATCGGTGGCCGGAACGATTCTCACCGCCACCGCGGCGGTGGAGAACGTCTTCGCTCTGCCGGGGCTCGGGCGGCTGACCGTCCAGGCGGTGCTGTCCCGCGACCACACGGTGGCCGGGGCCGCCGTTCTGGTCTTCGTCCTGCTGCAGGTCGCCATCAGCCTGACCGCCGAACTGCTGATCGGCCTCGCCGATCCGCGGCTGCGCAACGATGGTGAGCCGCTGTGAGGGTGGCGGCCTCAATCGCCGGACGCGCCGGCCTGCTGCTCGCGGCGGCGTTGGCGGTGCCGCTCTCCCTGGCCGTTCTTCTCCTGCCGCTCGATCCGTCCGCCATGGATCTCGGGCAGGCCTGGGCCGGGCCATCCGCCGCCCATCCGTTGGGATGCGACGGGCTGGGCCGCGATGTCGCCGCCCGGCTCGTCGCCGGGACGGGCACCTCCTTCGCCATCGCCGGGCTGGCGCTCGCCCTGGCGGTGGGGCTGGGCATCGCGTCGGGCGGGGTGGCGGGCTGGATCGGCGGACGCACGGACACCGTGGTCCTGCGGCTGGCCGACCTGCTGCACGGCTTTCCCGAGTTGTCGCTCGCCATCGTCGCGTCGGCGCTGCTGGGTCCGGGCACGGAGGCCATGGTGCTGACACTCGCCCTGGCGGCGTGGCCTTCGCAGGTCCGCTGGTGCCGGGCGCTGGCCCTGTCCAACCGGACCGCCGAGCATGTGCGGGCCGCCACCGCCCTCGGCGCGGGACCGCTGCACACGGTCGCCCGGCACCTCCTGCCGACGATCGCCGGGCCGGTCGCCATCCGCGCGGCGCTGTCCATCGGCCCGGCCATGGTGGCGGAGGCGACGCTGAGCGGGCTGGGGCTGGGCATCCAGGAGCCGGCGGTGTCGCTGGGCACCCTGATCCGCGACGGGCTGGTCGACCTGCGCGCCGCCCCCCACCTGATCGGCGCGACGACGGTCACCGTTGCCACCATCGCGCTGGCCGTCAACCTGCTGGCCGAGGGGCTGCGCGAGAGCCTCGACCCGCGGCGGCGGTAAGGGGGGCGGCGCGTCAGCCCTCTCCGCCAGCCCTCTCCGTCAGCCCGGTCCGGCGGCGGCTCCGCCCTCGTACCAGCCGCGGGTCCGCTTCACGATCCGGACCACCGACAGCATCACCGGCACCTCGACCAGCACGCCGACCACGGTGGCGAGCGCGGCGCCGGAGCCCAGCCCGAACAGGCTGATGGCGGCGGCCACCGCCAGCTCGAAGAAGTTCGACGCCCCGATCAGCGCCGCTGGAGCCGCGACGCACCAGGCCACGCCGAACCGGCGGGACAGCCAGTAGGCCAGCCCCGCGTTGAGATAGACCTGGATCAGGATCGGCACGGCCAACAGCAGGATGACCAGCGGCTGCGCCAGAATCGCCTCGCCCTGGAAGCCGAACAGCAGGACCAGCGTGGTCAACAAGGCCAGCAGCGACATCGGCTGAAGCACGCCCAGCGTCCGCGTCAACGCCCCCTCCCCGCCCGACGCCAGCAGCCCGCGCCGCCACAGCTGGGCCGCCGCCACCGGGATGACGATGTAGAGCAGCACCGACAGCAGCAGCGTGCCCCACGGCACGGTGATCGAGGCGACGCCGAGCAGAAGGCCAACCAGCGGCGCGAAGGCGAAGACCATGATGAGGTCGTTCAGCGCCACTTGGCTCAGCGTGTAGTGCGGCTCGCCCTCGCACAGGTTGGACCAGACGAAGACCATGGCCGTGCAGGGCGCGGCGGCCAGCAGGATCAGCCCGGCGATGTAGGAGGGAATCTGGTCCTGCGGCAGCAGCGGCGCGAACAGACGGCCAATGAACAGGCTGCCCAGCAGCGCCATGGAGAAGGGCTTCACCGCCCAGTTGATGAACAACGTCACGCCGACGCCGCGCCAATGCTCCCTCACCCTCCCGAGGGCGCCGAGGTCGATCTTCAGCAGCATCGGCACGATCATCAGCCAGACCAGCACCGCCACCGGCAGGTTGACCTGGGCCAGCTCCGCCGCCGCGATCACCCGGAACAGGCCCGGCGCCACGGAGCCGAGGGCGACGCCCGCGACGATGCACAGCGCCACCCAGACGCTGAGGTAGCGTTCGAACAGGCCCATCGCCGGGCGGGGGGCCGGCTCCCGATGGACGTCCGCGGTCATGCCGGTCCGTCCTCGCGCCGGGCGTGGCCGATGCGCTGTCCGGCGCCGTCCACCACCGCCTCTCCGTCCTCCTTGACGAAGGCGCCGCGCTGCGGATCGGGGAGGATGTCCAGCACCCGCTCCGACGGGCGGCACAGCCGCACGCCGAGCGGCGTCACCACGATCGGCCGGTTGATGAGGATGGGGTGGGCGATCATGGCGTCGAGAAGCCGGTCGTCGCCGAGCGCCGGGTCGTCCAGGCCAAGCGCTGCGTAGGGCGTGCCCTTCTCGCGCAGCACGGCACGCACCGGCACGCCCATGCGGCGGATGAGATCGGCGAGGTCGTCGCGGCTCGGCGGCGTCTTCAGATACTCGATGACGACCGGCTCGGCGCCGCTGTTGCGGATCAGGGCCAGTGTGTTGCGCGAGGTGCCGCAATCCGGATTGTGGTAGATGGTGATGGCTGTCATGGGGATGTCCGACAGGGCCGTTGGGGCCTTCATATTTCCATATTTGTCAAAATATGGAAGAGTGAATTCGTGTGTGACCGGCGGCGCGCTTGCTGGCGGGGTGCCCGTCCGATAGGCTGCGCCCCATGAACGTCAAGGATGTCATCGCCGGGCTGGGAGCGCTGGCGCAGGAGCACCGGCTGGCCGCGTTCCGGGAACTGGTGCAGCAGGGGCCGGACGGGCTGCCGGCGGGCGTGCTGGCGGAGCGGCTGGGCCTCGCGCCGGCGACCTTGTCGTTTCATCTTTCGCAACTGAGCAACGCAGGGCTCGTCGCGTCGCGCCGCCAGGGCCGGCTGATCATCTACAGCGTCGATGTCGGGCGCTTCCAGGCGCTGCTCGGCTTCCTGACCGAGAATTGCTGCCAGGGGAACGCGGACCTCTGCCAGCCGCATCCCGGCGGGCGGGCGAGCGGCTGCGCGCCGGGCGGCGGCTGAGGCGAACTCAGCGCCGCTGCAGGGACATGGTGTAGCGGAAACCGGCGCCCGGATGGGTGTTGACGGCGATCTCCACCAGACGGCCGTCGTCGGTGAAATAGCGCCGCGTGATGACGAGGATCGGCGACTGCGGCGGGACATGCAGGCGCGAGGCGACGTTCAGGCTGGCCGGAGCGGCCTCGATATCCTGCATGACCTCGGCGATGCGGACGCCGTAGCGCTGCTCAAGCACCGTGTAGATGGCGTACTGCACCACCTCCAGGTTGCGCACCACGTCGGAAAAGGCGGCGTCGATGTAAACCTCGACGTAGGAAAAGGGCTCCGACGTCTCGCGGGTGCGGCGCAGGGCGCTGACGCGGAACCACTGCGTGTCCGGGCGGCAGCCCAGCCGGCCGGCCAGCTCCTCCTCCACGATGATCCGGTCCACCGAGAGGATTTCCAGCCGGGTCGAGGTGGCGTACTGCACCAGCTCGTCCAGGGAGCTGATCGAATTGACGAAGCGCCCGTCGGCGCGGCGCGCCGCCAGGACCGACCCCGATCCCTGGCGGCGCAGGATGTAGCCCATCTCCTGAAGCCGGCGCAGCGCCTCGCGCACCGTGTGGCGGCTGACGGCGAAACGGCTGCACAGTTCCTGCTCGGTCGGCAGGCGGTCGCCGACGGCGTAGGCGCCGGCGTCGATCTCCTCCAGCAGGGTACGGACAATCTCCTGGTAGAGCGGGGTCTCCCCCCGCTCCGCCGCGCTGTCCGTGCCGCTGGTTTCCTTCAGGCTGTCCGCTTCGTCCGACATCGCATCCCTCATGATGCCGGAAGATGGACGAGCCGGGGCGCCGATGCAACCGGCGTACGAGGATGTTCCGCGAGGGACGGCTTACGTGAGCAGAACCAGCGACAGGGCCGGGAAGGCGTTGATGGCGACCAGCGCGACAACCCGCATTCCGTAGAAGGGCAGCACCCCCTTCACGATGGAATGGAGCGGCATCTTGGTGATGCGGCTCATCACGAACAGGTTCAGCCCGACCGGCGGCGTCAGGGTCGCCACCTCGACCAAAGCGGTCATGATGACGGCGAAATGGATCGGGTTCACCCCCACCGCCTGCGCCATCGGGAACAGGATCGGCGCCAGCAGCACGATCATCGACACGCCGTCCAGGAACATGCCGATGACGAGCAGCAGCAGATTGACCGCCAGCAGGAACTCGAAGGGCGAGACCTGCGCCTCCTTCAGCATGGCAGTCAGCTCGGCGGACAGGCCGAGGCGGGTCAGCACCGCGGTCAGCAGGCCGGAGCCGAGCAGCACGCCGTAGATCATCACGGTCTGGAGCACCGATTCCCGCGCCGTCTCCCACACCGCGACGAGGTTGGCGGTGCGGTAGACCAGCGTCACCAGGACGACCGCATAGATGGCGGCCAGAGCGGACACCTCGGTCGGGGTGAACCAGCCCATGTAGATCGTGCCGATGATGAGCACCGGCATCATCAGCGCCCCGGCCGCACCCGGCAGCCGCTGGCCGAAGCCCTTCCAGTCCGGACGCTCGCCGACATGGCCGTAGCCCTTGAGCCGGCTGACGATCAGCGTGGTGACGGCGAGCAGGAAGGCCTCGAACAGGCCGGGCACGATGCCGGCGATGAACAGGTCGGTGATCGGCAGGCCGACGATGGAGCCGATCAGGATGAAGGTCAGCGACGGCGGGATCATCAGACCCAGCGTGCCGCAGACCGCCACCAGCGAGGCGGCGAAGCGGGGCGGGTAGCCCTCCTTCGGCATCAGCTTCACCGCCGCCGGGCCGAGCGCCACGGCGCAGGCCACCGACGAGCCGTTGACCGCGGCGAAGAACACGCTGGACATGGCCAGCGCCAGCGCGATGCCGCCGCGGAAGTAGCGGATGATCGTCCCGACCAGCTCCAGGATGACCAGCGCGAGGTTGCCGCGCGACATCAGGTTGCCGGCGAAGATAAAGAACGGGATGCAGACCAGCGCGTATTTGTCCACGGAATCCCAGGCCATCTGCGCGACCAGGACGACCGGGATGTTGAAATTGAAGGTCAGCAGGCCGACCGCGATGACGCCCAGCGCCAGGGCGATGTGCACGCCCGCCGCCACGAAGAACAGCAGGCTGACGACGGCGATGATGGTGGTCATAGTGTTTCCTCCCCTGTTTCAGCCGTCGTTCAGAGATTCTCGCCCTCGACGGGCGGATCGGGGTCATGGCCGCGCAGCAGCAGGATGATGTTGCCGACGAAGGCGAAGCCGTAGAGCACCCCGCCCAGCGGCAGCACCAGCCGGACCGTCCACAGCGGCAGGTCGAGGTTGGATTCGGTGAACATGCCGATGGCCTGGAGATGCGCGACCTCCTGGAACCCGGCGATCACCAGCAGAACGCTGAAGGCCAGTCCGATCAGGCTGTTGAGCCAGGCGAAGGCCAGCCGCACCCGGTGCGGCATCATGTTCAGCAGCAGGTCCATGCGGATGTAGTGGCCGTGCCGCGTGCCGACGCCCAGCGACAGCAGGACGCTCCACACCACCAGGAAGCGGACCAGCTCCTCCGCCCACCAGTGGCTTTCCGACAGGAGGGAACGGCTGGACGCCTCGTAGAACATGATGCCGATGGCCGCCATCATCAGGATCGTGGCGATGTTCAGGAGGAGACGGTCCTCGATGAAGCTCCACCAGCCCGGCAGGCCGCGGCCCGGCGGCAAGGCGTCGTCCACCGCCTGGGTCTGGGGGGGCGCCGCGGGGGGTGCCGCGGAGGTCAAAGTATCGGTTCCCGGCATGGGTGGAACTCCCTTCACGAGATGACCTGTGTCTGGGGGACGCGGCTCAGCCAGCCGGTGGCGCGCTCATAGGCGTCGGCGATGCGCAGCAGCGTGGCTTCCGCCTGCGGGCGGCCGATGAGCTGCATGGGGATCGGCATCCCGTCCGGATCGAAGCCGGCGGGCGTGACGAGCGCCGGCAGGCCGAGGTAGGAGACCGGACGGGTCAGCGCCGCCACCCCGGCGACCACCGCGGCCATCGCCGGCCCGGCCCCCACGTCGGTCTGCGCGGCGGTCGGCACGCGGCTGCGCAACGCGGGAACGAACAGCGCGTCGCACCGGGCGAAGGGGCCGTCGATCATCGCCCGGAGATGAAGCGCGCGAAGCTGCTTCGCCTGGAGGTAGGAGGCCGCCGGCACCATCAGCCCCTGCAGAAGCCGCGCGCGGACCTGCGGGCCGTAGTCCTGCGGGCGCTCGCGCAGCCAAGGCGCATGGACGGCGGCCGCCTCCGGCGTGAAGACGAGGTTGGCGAGGTCGCCGTAGGGCTTGTGGTCGGGGATGTCCACCTCCACGATGCGGGCGCCGGTGCGCTCCAGCACCGCCCGCGCCCGCTCCAGCGCGGCGGCGACGGCGGGGTCGAGCCCGTCGTAGTAGAATTGGCGCGGGATGCCCAGCCGCAGCCCCTCGACCCCCTGGCCGATGCCGTCCGCGACGTCCGTTCGCCCGGTGATGACCGAGAACAGCGTCGCCGCGTCCTCCGCGCTGCGGGCCAGCGGACCGACGCAGTCCAGGCTTTCCGACAGCGGCATCACGCCGTCCATCGGAGTCGCCCCCTGCGTCGGCTTCAGCCCGACCACGCCGCACAGCGCCGCCGGAAGCCGCACCGACCCGCCGGTGTCCGACCCCAGCGAGCCGAAGGCCAGCCGCCCCGCCACCGCCGCCCCGGAGCCGGAGGAGGAGCCGCCGGTGATGCGGTCGGGGTCCCAGGGGTTGCAGCAGCGCCCGAGATGGGCGTTGTGCCCGGTTGGCCCCATGGCGAATTCCGCCATGTGGAGCGTGCCGAGCGTCACCGCCCCGGCCGCGTCCAGCCGCTCCAGCACCGTGGCCGTCCGCTCCGGGCGGAAGCCGCCGCGGATCGTCGGGGAGCCGCAGGTGCAGCGCTTGCCGGCGCGGTAGAACATGTCCTTGTGGGCCAGCGGCACGCCGTGCAGCGGCCCGCGCAGCCGCCCGGCCCGCGCCTCCGCGTCGGCGGCGCGGGCGGCGGCCAACGCCTCCTCCGGCTCGACCGACAGGAAGGCGTTGAGCGTCGGATTCAGCCGGGCGATGCGGTCCAGGCAGGCGTCGGCCAGGGCTTCCGCCCGCAGCGCGCCGTCGCGGACCGCCCTTGCGGCGTCCGTCAGGGTCAACAATGTGGGATCGGTCATGCCCGCTCCCCGGCGATGAGCGCGGCATGGGCGCCCAGCGGCACGTCGAACAGCGAGCCGCCGGGATGCGCCGCCGCCAGGATGCCCGGCACGGCGGCCAGCAGGCGCCCGCACAGGGCGGCGTCGGCATCGTCCAGGGTGACCCCCTGAATCCTGGCCAAGGTCCGCGCGCAAGCCGCGGCGTCCCCGATGAGGTTTTCCGTCATTCCTTCCCTCCCTTCCGGTGCTGTCCCCGCGTGGCTCTTCCGGCCGTTCGCCGCGGGCAGGGCCTTAATGGCCCCCTTACCCGGATCGTTGCAGCGTCATTTCATAGCGGTATCGTCCGGCCGCGTGGCTGCTGACCGCCACCTCCAGCGCGTTTCCTTCGGCGTCCAGATAATGGCGGATCACCACCAGGATCGGGGTGCCGACCTCCACCGACAGGCGGGACGCGAGATTGGCGTCCGCCGAGGTGGCCTCGATGGACTGCACGACCTCCGCGATGCGCAGGCCGTAGCGGCTTTCCAGCACCGCGTAGACGGCGACCGGAAAGGTGCCGATGGCCTGGGCCACGTCGTCGAAGGCGGCGGGAAGGAACACCTCGGTGTAGCAGAGCGGCGTCCGCTCCCCCGGCTGGCGGCGCAGCGCCACCACCCGGACCCAGGGCGTGTCCGGCGGGGAGCGCAGAAGCTCCGCCGTCCGCCCCTCCACCAGGATCTTCTCCACCGCCAGCACCTCCAGCCGGGTGGAGGAGGCGTACTGCCCGATCTCCGCGAGGCTGGACAGCGTGTTGTGGAACCGCCCGTCGGGCCGGGCGGCGGTCACCACCGATCCCGAGCCCTGACGGCGCGCGATCAGGCCGAGATCCTGGAGCCGGCGCAGCGCCTCCCGCACCGTGTAGCGGCTGGCGGAGAAGCGCAGGCACAGCTCCTGCTCGGTCGGCAGCCGTTCGCCGACCCCGACCCGCCCGTCCGAGATGTCGGCGCGCAGCGCGTCCAGGATCTCCTGGAAGCGCGGCCCCTCCGTGGCGGACGGGCGGACGGAGGCCGGGCGAACGGCGGACTTCACAGCGCCCCCTGCTCGCGCAGGGCGGCGATGCGCTCCGGCCCGATGCCGATGCGGCCCAGAACGTCCTCGGTGTCGGCGCCCAGCGCCGGGGCGGGGCGGGTGGGAAGCGTCTCGCCACCGATGCGCACGGGCCCGGTCAGCATCCGCACCTTACCCTCTCCGACTAGGGCCGTCCCGTCCGGGTAGGCGAAGTCGGCCACCCGGTCACTGTCGCGGACGAAGGGATTCTCCAGCGACTGCGCGATGTCGAGGACCGGGGCGGCGGGAACGGCGCCGCCGAGGATCTCCACCCACTCCGCCGTGTCGCGCTGGCCGAGCACCTCGTCCAGCAGGACGGTGAGCTGCTCGCGGTTGGCGAGCCGGTCCTTGAAGCTGCGGAAGCGCGGGTCGTCCCCCCATTCCGGCTTGCCGATCTTGTCGCAGAAGACCGGCCAGAACTTCTCCTTGTTGCACATGACGAACAGCCAGCCGTCGCGCGTCCGGTAGAGCTGCGACGGGGTCAGCGAGGGGTGCGCGGAACGCGGCTCCCGCCCCTGGTTGTGGCCGCCATTGAGGTACCAGGTGGCGAGGTAGGTCATGTTGTGCAGCGCCGTGTCGAACAGGCTGACGTCCACGTCCGAGCCCTTGCCGCTGGCCCGCGCCCCGACCACGCCGGAGACGAGGCCGAAGGCGGTCATCAGGCCGGTCATCATGTCGACCACCGACATGCCGAAGCGGGCGGGCGGGCCGTCCGGCTCGCCGGTCACCGAGAGGTAGCCGGCCTCCGCCTGCATCAGATAGTCGTAGCCCGGCCAAGCCCGCCGCGGCCCCGTGCGCCCATAGGCGGACAGGTGGGCGCAGACGATCTTCGGGTTGACCGCCTTCAGATGCTCGTAAGTCAGGCCCAGCTTGTCCGGCAGGTCGCCGCGCAGGTTGTCCAGCACGGCGTCGGCGTGGCGCACCAGCTCGTGCAGCACCGCCATGCCCTCGGGGTGCTTCAGGTTGAGGGTGATGCTGCGCTTGTTGCGGTTGAAGGACTGGTAGAAGTGGCTGTTGCCGGGGCCGAAGAAATGGGGGCCGACATGCCGGCCGACCTCACCGCCTTCGGCGGGATTCTCGACCTTGATGACTTCGGCCCCGAGGTCGGCCAGCAGCATGGTGCCGAACGGGCCGGCGCCGTATTGCTCCACGGCGATGACGGTGACGCCTTCGAGGGGTAGCACGCGGTGTCTCCCTGATGGGGGTGTGCGGGGTGTGGAGCGGAGTGGTTGCAGCGGGCCCCCACCCAACCCTCCCCCGCTTTCGCAGAGGAGGGCTTTTGTCCTCACACCGGATTCTGCTCGATCAGCCGCTTGGCGATGATGATGCGCTGGATCTCGTTGGTGCCCTCGCCGATGCACAGCAGGGGGGCGTCGCGATAGAGCCGCTCCACCACGAACTCCTTGGAGTAGCCGTAGCCGCCGTGGATGCGCATGGCGTCCAGGGAGTTCTCCACCGCCGCCTCGGAGGCGAAGAGCTTGGCCATGCCGGCCTCGTAGTCGCAGCGCTCGCCGCGGTCGAGCGCCTTGGCCGCCTGCTGGACGAGGAGCCGCGCCGCGGAGACGCGGGTCGCCATGTCGGCCAGCTTCATCGCCACGGCCTGATGCTCGTGGATCGGCTTGCCGAAGGTCTTGCGCTGCTGGCTGTACTTGACGGATTCGTCCAGCGCCGCCTGGGCGACGCCGACGCCGCGCGACGCCACGTTGACGCGGCCCAGCTCCAGGCCGGAGATGGCGCAGGCCATGCCGCGGCCCTCGACCCCGCCGATCAGCCGGTCGGCCGGGACCCGATAGTCCTCGAAGACCAGCTCGGCGGAGTCGATGCCCTTGTAGCCCAGCTTCTCCAGCTTGCGGCTGACCTTGAAGCCCGGCCCCTTCTCGGCCAGGAACATCGTCATGCCCTTGTGGCGGGGCTGCGCCGTCGGGTCGGTCTTGACCAGCAGGGCGAAGCAGCTTCCCTGGATGCCGTTGGTGATCCAGGTCTTGGAGCCGTTGATGACGTAGTCGTCACCGTCGCGCTTGGCCACCGTGCGGATGGCCTGGAGGTCGGTGCCGCAATCCGGCTCGGTCAGGGCAAGACCGCCGCGCAGCTCGCCGGTGGCGAAGCGCGGCAGGAAGGCGGCCTTCTGCTCCTC
Organism: Azospirillum himalayense; assembly: GCF_042657465.1. NCBI lineage: Bacteria > Pseudomonadati > Pseudomonadota > Alphaproteobacteria > Rhodospirillales > Azospirillaceae > Azospirillum > Azospirillum himalayense. The sequence continues at coordinate 36,180 of NZ_JBHSLC010000019.1, forward strand.
CGTCCCCGTCTTGGTGACGATGAAGGCCATGATGAGGTGCGAGTTGATGATGCCGGACAGCGACATCCACACCGACGAGATGCGCTCGATCATCTTGGCGTAGGTCGAGGGGCGCAGGCCCAGCCCGCCATACTCCTCCGGGATCGTCGCCCCGAAGAGGCCCAACTCCTTCATCCGCTCGACGATCTCGTCGGGGTAGGCGTCGTCATGCTCCAGCTTCAGGGCGACCGGCCGGACATGGCGGTCGAGGAAGCGGTCCACGCTATCGAGGATCAGGCGGTCCTGCTCGTCGCGTTCCGCGTCGGTCATGCTGGTGGTGGTCTCGCTCATGGCGTCTTTCCCGGATTGGATGGTCAGCGGACGGACGGCGACAGGACGGACAGCGAGTCCGCCGCGCGCGGGCTGGCGTCGAGGCCGAGGACGGCGTCGGCGATGCGCGCCGCGGCGGTCTCGTTCACGGTCATGGCGGCGTTGCCGCGGTACTTGTCCACGATCTCGGCGTTGGACAGCGGGCGGTCGGCGGCGCCGCGGTTGATGTGCTCGCGGTGGCGCAGCTCCCGCCCGTCGTCGAGCGTGATGACCAGCTCGCCCGAATAGGCCTTCGGGAAGGGCGAGTCCGGGTCGTGGCGGTAGGACACCTTCGACGCGATGTCGAGGATCGCCGTGTCGCCCAGCGCGTCGTTCTCCAGCTCTGCCAGGGTCAGGCGCCCGCGCACCAGCGCGGCGGCGACCAGGAAGGGCACGCTGAACTGCGCGTCGTAGGAGTTGGAGGGCCGCTTCTTGTTGGCCTCCGGCTCGCAGACGGTCTTGACCACCTGCTCGGGCACCAGCGCCTCGATGCGGCGGATGCGCGCGATGTCGAGGCCGTCGCGGCGCAGTTCCAGGGCGGCGTCGACGCAGGCGTGGGTGAAGTGGCAGGCGGGATAGGGCTTGATCGCCGTCGCCATCAGCTCCCACGTCTCGCCGAGGCCGGCAGTGGCGATGCCCAGATCGGCGCGCCCGGCCTCCTTGCCGAGATAGGCGTTGAACAGGCCGAAGCGGCCCTCGTAGGGGCGGGTGACGCCGGTGAAGCCCTCGCGGGCCAGCGCCGCCGCGGTGATGCCCGCCGCCGCCGCCCAGCCGGGATGCAGGCGCTTGTTCCAGGCGCCGTCCTCCAGGAACTCCAGGCTGCCGCTCGCCATCGACAGGGCGATGCCCTGGGCGGCGGCGAGCTGCGCGCGGGTCAGGCCGAGCAGACGGCCGGCAGCCAACGCGCAGCCGAACACGCCGATCATGCCCGTCGGGTGGAAGCCCACCTGGTGGAAGCCGCCGCGCGCCACCGCGCCGAGCCGGGCCGCCACCTCGACGCCCAGCACATAGGCGCTGACCACGGAACGGCCATCCGCCCCGGTCATCGCCGCCGCCGACAGGACGGCGGGCATCACGCTGGCGGTCGGGTGAATGACGCCGCCGATGTGAGTGTCGTCGTAGTCGAGGCCATGGCAGAGCAGACCGTTGACCGTCGCCGCGTCGCGGGCGGGCAGCGAGGCGGGCATGCCGATCACCGGCACCGGCCCCTCCCCCGCCAGGCCGCGCAGGGCGGTCAGCGTCTTGTGGGCGAAGTCGTAGCGCGTCGAGGCGAGCGCGATGCCCACGGCGTCCAGCATATGGTGCGGAGCGCGGGCGCGGACCTCCGCCGGGATGGCGTCGTCGGGGGTGTCGGCAACGAAGGCCGCCAGCGTGGCGGCGATGGAGTTGGTGGTCGGATCGGTGGCGGGCATGGTTCCTCCCTCTTGTTCTTCTCGGGCCATCGGGTCGTTCCGGGTTGTCCGGATCAGTCGCCCCGGATCAATCGCCGATTCCGTGGCCCCGCTTGGGGACGAGGCTGGCCCGCTCGAAGGTCACGAAGACCGTGCCGTCGGCCTTGTAGCCCTCGGTGTAGGTGATCACGATGCCCTGGGTCGGGCGCTTCTTGGATTCGCGGACGTCCAGCACCTTGGAGCGCGCGTAGATCGTGTCGCCGGGGAAGACCGGGGCGACCAGCTTGATCTCCTTCCAGCCGAGGTTGGCGACCGACTTGTAGGAGACGTCGTCCACCGTCATGCCCAGCACCATGGCCAGCGTCAGCCCGCTGTTGACCAGCGGCTTGCCGAACTCCGACTTCTCGGCGAAGGCATGGTCGCAGTGCATGGGGTGGCGGTTCATCGTCAGCAGGCTGAACTGGATGTTGTCCGCTTCGGTGATGGTCCGGCCGGGGCGGTGCTCATAGACATCGCCGACGGTGAAATCCTCAAGGTAGCGGCCAAGGTCGGCGACGATGGTCCGCGGTTCCTGAACATCGGGCATGGGCGGGCGTCTCTTGTCTGCGGATCGGAGGGATGAGTGCGGGGCGCCGATCATTTCAAGGTGACATGTTCAGCGCGTGTGATAGCATGTTGTACGTACAAATAACACGCCCCCTCACCCTTGGAAAGCGTTTTCATGCCCAACAATCCGCAGAACGCAGCAACGGCGCCGGAGTCGCCGGTCCGCCGCTCCTACCTGTTCGTTCCCGGCGCCCGTCCCGACCGTTTCGTCAAAGCCCTGGGGGCCGGCGCCGACGCGGTCATCATCGATCTGGAGGACGCGGTGGCCCCCGGCGACAAGGACAGCGCCCGCGCCGCCGTCTGCGCCTTCCTGCGGGAGCACACCGGCGCGGGCGGGCCGGCAATTTTCGTTCGAACCAATTCGGTGCGCAGCCGCACCGGCCTGCTCGACATCCTCGCTTTGACCGATCTTCCGGACAGCACCGCGCCGCGCTGGGCGGGCATCCTGCTGCCGAAGGTGGACGGGGCCGAGGACGTCCGGCTGGCCGCCGGCCTTCTCGACGAGCGCAATCTGCCCGGTGCGCTCGGCGCGCTGATCGAGAGCGCCGACGGGCTGGAGAACGTCATGGCGATCGCCGCGGCCTCCCCCCGCCTGTCCTTTCTGATGTTCGGCGGGGGCGACCTGTCGGCGGAGCTGCGCGTGCCGCTGTCCTGGGAGCCGCTGGTCCAGGCCCGCACGCGAGTCGTGCACGCCGCCGCCCGCTTCGGGCTGGACGCGCTGGACATGCCGTGGATCGCGCTGGACGATGAGGAGGGCTACCGCCAGGAGCTGGCGCGCAGCGTCCTGCACGGCTTCACGGCGCGCTCGGCCATCCACCCCAAGCAGATCACCGCCATCCACGACGCCTACACCCCGTCGCCGGAGGCAGTCCTCCGCGCCGGGCGGGTCCTGGCCGCCTTCGAGGCGGCGGGCGGCGGAGTCTGCGTGCTCGACGGCAGGCTGGTCGAGCGGCCCCTGGTGCTGGGGTCCCATCGAATCCTGGCATTGGCCCGCCGCGCCGGAATGCTGTAGCCAGGGATTGCCCGTTCATGCGCCCCGCGCCACCGCCACTTGTCCGGACTCCCATGACCACGCAAGAAACCCCGCCCGCCCCCTTTCCCCTGCTGCTGGCGGAGGTGACCAGCGTCCAGACCGTCGCCACCCTGTCGGTCCTGACCCTGGCGACGGTCGCCCCGTTGGCCGCGGCCTCGCTGGGCGTGGGGTCGGAGGCGGTCGGCTACCAGATCAGCGTCATCTACAGCGCCGCCGCCCTGGTGTCGGCCTTCGCCGGTCTGGTGGTCCGCCGCTGGGGCGCCGGGACGGTGGGCGTCCTGGCGCTGGGGCTGGGGCTGGTCGGCTGCCTGGGACTCGCCACCGGGTCCCTGTGGGTCGCGGCGCTGGCGTCGGTGCTGCTCGGCATCGGCTACGGGCTGGTGAACCCCTCTTCCTCCCATCTGCTGAACCGTTTCACCCCGCCGGCCCGGCGCAATCTGGTCTTCTCGCTGAAGCAGACCGGCGTGCCGCTGGCCGGCGTGCTGGCCGGGCTGACCCTGCCGGGAATCGGCGAGATCGCCGGCTGGCGCGGGGCGGCGCTGGCGGTGGCCGCCATGTTCGCCCTGCTGCTGGTCATCTTCGCGCCGGGCCGCCGGGTGTGGGACGACGACCGCAGCCCCGGCCTGCCGATCCGCGGCAACCTGATGGAGGGGCCGCGGCTGGTCTGGCGGGTGCCGGCGCTGCGCGGCTTCGCCCTGATGGGCTTCTTCTTCTCGGCGATCCAGCTGTCGCTGATGGCCTTCACGGTGAACATGCTGGTGCACGACCTGCACTGGTCCATCGTGTCGGCCGGGCTGGCCGTGTCGGTGATGCAGGCGGCGGGGGCGGCGGCGCGCATCGGCTGGGGGCTGCTGGCCGACCGGCTGCGCTCCGGCGTGGCGGTGCTGGGCGGCATCGGCGGGCTGTCCGCCAGCGCCGCATTGGCCACCGCCAGCCTGGGGCCGAGCTGGCCGGTGCCCGCGGTGATCGGCGTGCTGACGGTGTTCGGCATCGCCGCCATCGGCTGGAACGGCGTGTTCCTGGCGGAGGTGGCGCGGGTCGCGCCGAAGGGCACGGCCAGCACGGCGACGGGCGGCGCGCTGATGTTCACCTTCTCCGGCGTGGTCGTCGGGCCGGCGCTGTTCGCCACCCTGTTCAACACGGTCGGCAGCTACGGCGAGACCTTCGCCCTGATGATGGCCTTCCCGCTGGCCGGGGCGGCGGCCGTCCTGTTCTGGTCGCGCCGCAAAACCTGATGGCAGGGGTCACAGACCCATCGCACAGAGTTGTCCGTACAATAATGTTGGCACTCCCCACTGTTTTCCCCTATGATCGTTCGGACAAGCGGGCCAGAAGCGTCCGAACGCAGCAATGGGAGGGAAGCCAATGTTCAATCCGTCACTCTTCAGGCCATTCTGGGCGAAGACGCTGCTGGTCGGAATGACCGTGGCCGGGCTGGCCGCCGGGACGCCGGGGCAGGCCCGCGCGCAGGCGGCGCCGGTCGAGATGGTGATGACGGACGAGATCGCGACGTCCCACTGGACCGCCAAGATGATGGACGAGTATGCGGCCCTGATTGAGGAGCGCTCGAAAGGCCGCATCAAGCCAAAGGTCTTCCACTCCGGCACGCTCTACAAGGACAAGGACGCCGTCGCCGCCCTCGGGTCGGGCGCCGTGCACATGGTCTGGCCGGTCAGCGTGCAGCTGGAGAGCATCGCCCCGCAGTACGGCGTGGTGAACCTGCCCTTCGCCGTCACCGACGCGGCGATGTCCAAGCCGGAAACCGCGCAGGAGGTGTCCAAGCTGCTGTCCGGGCTGGTGTCCGACAAGGGCATCCGCGTCATGGGGCTGATGCGCACCGCCGACCTGATCTTCCTGTTCAAGGACAAGGAGGTCGACTCCGTCGGCGACCTGAAGGGCAGCAAGATCCGCCTGACCGGCGGACGCGTCCTGCAGCTGCTGATGCGCGACTTCGGGGCCAGCCCGGTGTCGATGCCCGCCTCCGAAATGGCGGCGGCGCTGATGCAGGGGGCGATCGACGGCATCTACACCTCCGCCGGCGGCTGGGAGATGGTCGGTACCAACGCCGCCAAGGTCGCCTCGCTGGTGCCGGGCATGAGCTTGCTCACCTACTCCGTCCTGGTCGACGACAAGTGGATGAAGGGCCTGCCCGACGACTTGCGCCAAGTGGTGGAGACGACCACCAACGAGATCATCGCCAAGCAGTGGCAGCGCGCCATCGACGCCGACAAGAAGACCATGGACCAGATGATCGCCCAGGGCGGGCGTCTGGCCGTGGCCCCCGAGGCCGAGCAGGCGAAGTTCCGCGAGATCGCCAACAAGGTCAACCAGGACTATGTCCGGCGCTACCCTGAGGTCTGGAAGCAGTATCAGGCCATCGTCGGCAACAAGAGCTGAGGCGATCCCCCTCGCTTCACCTCGCGGTGCGGGCGGCGTTCCGGAAGGAGCGCCATCCGCACCGTTTTTTTATGCGTGCTCAGACCGACCGCATGAGGCCGCCGTCCACCCGGATGTTCTGTCCGGTGATGTAGCCGGCCCCGTCGGAGGCGAGGAAGGCAACGGTCGCCGCGATCTCCTCGCTCTTGCCGTAGCGGGCCATGGGCACGCCCTGGCGCCGCTCCTCCGTCGCCGGGAGGCTGTCGATCCAGCCGGGCAGCACGTTGTTCATCCGCACATTGTCGGCGGCGTACTGGTCGGCGAACAGCTTGGTGAAGGAGGCCAGCCCGGCCCGCGCGACGGCGGAGGTCGGGAACATCGGGCTCGGCTCGAAGGCCCAGGCGGTTGAGATGTTGATGATCGTCCCGCCCTTCTGCCCGACCATGACTGGGGTCACCAGCCGGACCGCCCGGACGACGTTCAGGAAATAGACCTCGATCCCCTTGTGCCAGTCCTCGTCGGTCAGTTCCAGCAGGCCTTTTCGCGGGCCGTGGCCGGCGCTGTTCACCAGCGCGTCGATGCGGCCCCAGCGCTCCATCGTCCGGCTCACCAGACGCTCCAGGTCCTCGGCGGACTGGTTCGAGCCGGTCACGCCGATCCCGCCCAGTTCCTCCGCCAGAGCCTCGCCCTTGCCGGAGGAGGACAGCACCGCGATCTTGAATCCGTCCGCCGCGAGGCGCCGCGCCGCCGCGGCCCCCATGCCGCTGCCGCCCGCGGTGATGATGGCAACCTTATCGCCCATGATTCGTCATCCCTCTCCTGCCGGAACGGTTCGTCCGTTCCTTCTCTCCTCCTGTATCGCACCGGATGCAGGACGGGGCCAAGGGAAGCGTGTGCGCGCCTTCGGGCGTCGAAAGGACGGCGCCGGATTCAGGGTCGGTCAGCGGATGAAAAGGAAGGCCAGCGACGCGACCGGAGCCACGGTGACGAAGCCGACGGCGACGAAACGCTCGACCGGACTCCAGGACGCCCAATCCCGCTGAAGCGAGGACAAGAACGACTTCATGATCCCTCACGGACCGGCTGATATTGCAATGCATATAAGATACGGTTTCCGAGGGCGTTCGTGCCAGGGGCGTGGCTTCCATATCGCGAAATATCGGGAGGTGATGCAGCGCCGCCACAGGCCGGAAAGCGGCACTCCGAAAGGGCTTCGCCGGGCCGGCACCGCCAAAGGTTGCCCATCCGCCACAGGGGCCGATGGGCGGGCGGGTCAGGGCAACGCGCCGCCGCTCTCGCCGAACAGGGCGAGGATGCGCGCCGCCGCCAACTCCGGCGGGATCGACGCGATGCAATGCGCCTCCGCCGCCGTGCAGCTTTCCGGCGGGCAGGGCGGAATCGCCGCCGCGGGCCGCAGCACCAGCGCCCGCGCGCACCAGGGACGGAAGCGCTCCGGCGCGTGGAAGTGGTTGGGGTCCCCGCCCTCCGGATGGCAGGAGAAGACGGCGACCGGCACGCCCACGGCGGCCCCGAGATGGGCCGGACCGGAATCCATGGCGATCAGCCCCGCCGTCCGCTCGATCACCGCCGCCGCCAAGCGCAGCCCGGTCCGCCCGGTGAGGTCGGTGACCCGCCCCGGCAGGGCCGCGGCGATCCGCTCCGCCACCGCCCGCTCCAGCTCCGTGCCGAGAACCGCCACCCGCGCGCCGAGCGCGATCGCCACCACGGCGACCACCGCCGCCAGCCGCTCCGGCGGGTATTCGCGGCGCGCAGCGGCGGCCCCCGGCGCCACGGCGATGATCCGTTCCCCCGCCGCGTCGGCCAGCCGACGGGCAGCCTCCGCCCGGTCCTCCGCGGTCAGGTGCAGTTCCACCCCGTCGCCGTCCGGTTCACCGCCGGCGAAGCGCAGCAAAGCGAGGTTCTGCTCCACCTCGTGGTGCCCCGGCGGGGGCGTCAGCCGGTGGGTGTAGGCGCGGTCGAAGCCGGCGTTGCCCGACGCCTTCCAGGGCGTGACCGCCTCCGAAAATCCCAGGACGGCGCGGGCCCGGCTGGCCGCGGCGAGCGCGGTGGCGCCATGCCGGTCGAAATCGTAGCGCGGGACCAGCGTCAGGTCGAAGCCGGCGCGGAACGCCTCCGCGAAGGCCGCCGCGCCGCCCGGCGTGACGCCGCGCAGATCGATGCCGCCGCCCGGCTTTGGATGCGGCGCCACCACCGCGTCGACATGCGGGCAGGTCTCGGCAAGGTCTGCCACGGCGGGGCGCACCGCCAGCACGATGCGCGCCCGCGGCGCCGAGGCTCGCAGACCACGCAGGAAGGGTGTGGCGAGCACGAAGTCGCCCGCCTCGTCCAGCTTCACCACCAGGATGCGCCGGGCGGACGAAAGGTCGAAGACGGCGTCCGTCATACCGCGCTCATGTCGATGCGGGCGGGCGGCAGACCGGCGCACCAGCGCCGCCACGCCATGCGGTAGCCGGCCTCGACCGCCCGGACGTACCCCGCCTCGTCCATCAGCGGGGAGCGCGCCATGCGCTCGCGCAAGCCCGCGCGCTGCGCCGCCAGGAAGGCGCGGTCGGTGGCCAGCCGGACGGCGAGCGCCACGTAGTCGTCCTCGCGCTCCACCACGAGCCCGCCCAGCCCGACGCTGCCCAGCATGGTAGCGCCCCAGCGCGAGATCATCGCCTCCCCCGCGATCGACAGCACGGGCACCCCCATCCACAGCGCGTCGCAGGTCGTCGTGCCACCGTTGGCGAAGACGGGGTCCAGCGCGCAATCGAGCAGCCGATAATCCTCGTAGGGGTCCGGGGCGGTGCCGCGCAGCAGCAGCCGCGACTCCTCGACTCCATGAGCGGCGAAGGCGTCCAGCACCCGCCGCGCCACCCCGCCGCCGGACAGCCCCCGCCATTTCAGCATCAGCCGCGCCTCAGGCACCGCGGCCAGCACCCGGCCCCACAGAGCGAGCGTCGAGGCGTTCAGCTTCGTCAGATTGTTGAAGGAGCCGAAGGTGAACACCCCCGCCGTCTCCACCGGTGGCCGGGCGGACGGCGCGACGGCGGACTCCGCGGGGCGGTAGCACAGCACGCTCCCCGGCAGGCGGATCAGCGTCTCGGTGTGCAGGGCGTCGGCGCTCGCCGCGGCGAAGCGGTGGTCGGAAAACTGGTAGTCCATCGCCGTCAGCCCCGTCGTGTTCGGGTAGAGCGGCAGACTGACCTGGACCGGCGCCGGGCGGCGGATGAACAGCGGCATGCGGTTGCGCGACATGTGCCCGCCGCAGTCCACCAGCACGTCGATGCCGTCCGCCCGGATCAGCCGTTCCAGCTCGCCGTCCGGCAGGGCGGCGACGGGGCGCCAGCGGTCGGCCAGAGCCGCGAAACGGTCCGTCGCCGCGTCCTTCGGCAGGTCCACGTAATAGCAGGTCACCTCCACCGCCGACCGGTCATGACGCTCGATCAGCGGCAGCAGGAAATGATAGCCCGGCCCCGGATAGCGCTGGAAATCCGGCGACAGGTAACCGACGCGCAGGCGGCGCTCCGGATCGCGATTCACCGCGTCGAAGCGCGGGGCGGCGGGCGGCAGCGGCATCACGGCGCGCTCGAACCGCCGGTGCTCGTCGAACACCGCGCCAAGGTCCGCCTCTTCGGCGAAGCACAGGCAGAACAGCAGGTTGGAGCGCACCTCCGCGTCCTGCGGCGCGCGGTCCAACGCGGCGCGCAGGGCGGCCACCGCCTCGCCATGGCGGCCGAGCGCCATCAGCGCGACGCCCAGGTTGGAGCTGGCCAGCGCCTCCCGCTCCGCCGTGCGCAGGGCCAGCGCCCGCCGCAGCAGGGGCAGCGCATCGTCGAAGGCGCCCGCGTCGATAGCGTGGGTGCCGAGGTTGGTCCAGCCGGCGGCGCCGTCGGGCTGCAGGACCAGCGCGCGGCGGAACCACGCCCGTGCCTCCCCGGGGCGCTTGGCCCGGTGCTGGACGGCCCCGGCGTTGAGAGCGTGGCCCGCCTCCTCAGGGTCGGCGCGGACGGCGCGGCGGGCGGCGGTCGCGGCCCCGTCCACCCGGCCCAAAGCCGACAGCGCCATGCCAAGCCCGGTCAGCGCCGCCGCGGAGTCCGGGGCCAGCGCCAGGGCGCGCCGGTAGCAGCGCGGCGCCACCGCGGGATGTTCCCGCTCCTGCCACAGATTGCCGAGCACCAGCAGGGCGTCGGGGGCCGGGGCCAGCACCGCCGCCCGCTCCAGCCACGCCGCCCCCTCGCGCCAGGGTCCCGCCGCGGCCAGCGCCGCGCCCAGGATCTTCGCGCCCTCGCCGTGGCCCGGTTCCAGCGCCATCAGCCGCCGCCCCGCCTCCGCCACGCCCGTCCTATCGCCCAGCGCGTGGCACAGGCCGGTCACCTGCTCCTGCGCTTGGACCAGCAGCGGCGCCAGAGCGGCGGCGCGGCGAAAGGCGGTAAGGGCGTCGCGCGGGCGCCCGGCGTCGCGCAGCGCAGCCCCCTGGTTGTAGACAGCCAGCACGTCTCCGGGGGCGAGCGCCGACGCCCGCCCGTACCAGTCCGCCGCCGGGCCTGGGCGCCCCAGATCGTACAGCGCGTCGGCCAGCGCGTTGGCGGCCTCGCCATCTTCCGGCGCCACCGCCAGCAGGCGGCGGAACGCCCGCGCCGCGGCCTCCGTCCGGCCCAACTTGGCGTGCGCGGCGGCCTCCAGCCGGTGATGATCAAGGGTCAGCGGGTCGAGGCGGGCGGCGTCGCCGTAGGCGTCCGCAGCCTCCCCCCAGCGCCCCGCCGCCTCCAGCACGCGGCCGAGGTTGAGGCGGAAGACCGGCTGGGTTCCGTCCTTCGCCACGGCCTTGCGGATCAGCACGATCCCGGACTCCGGATCGCCAGTCTGCGCCGTCAACAGGCCCAGCAGATGCAGCGCGTCGCTCTGCTCCGGCATCTCGTGCAGCACCCGCTCGTAGAGGGGCCGCGCCTCCGCCAGCCGACCGTTCTGGTGGTGAACGACGGCCTGCGCCAACGCCTCCTGGAGCGTGGCAGGGGAGAAATCGCGGCTGGCGCTCATAACAATCCGTTCGGCTGGCCCATGGACAGGGCGTCGGGACGCGCAGTGTAGCGCGCCCGCGCCGCCGCGGGTACGAATGCGTCGATATCGTCAGGATAAACCGGGTTTGTCTCGTGGAAGACCGGCTCAGACGGCTCTCCCACCGGGCGCCAACCGGGCGGCGGCGTTCGCGGCGCCCATGGCGAGCGCCGCTTCGCGGGCGGTCAGGCCGCGGGCGTCCCGCGCGTCGGGATCGGCGCCGCGGGCCAGCAGAAGGTCCACCATCGCGACGCGGTCGAACATGGCGGCGGTCATCAGCGCCGTCCGCCCGTCCGGCCCGCAGCCGTTCACCAAGGCCCCCTCCTCCAGCAGGACGCGCAGCACCGCCTCATCCCCCTTGAAGGCGGCGGCGGCCAGCGGCGTTTGCCCGCGGTCGTTCGCCAGCTCCGGATCGGCGCCGTGGCGCATCAGGTTTCGGGCCAGCTCGGCATGGCCGTGGTAGCTGGCCAGCATCAGCAGGCTGTCGCCCTTGTCGTTGCGCAGGTTGGCCGGCAGGCCCATCTCCAGCAGTTCCGTCAGTTCGGCGGTGCCGCCGGAGCGCGCCCAGTGGAACAGCTTGCCGGCGAAGGCGATGGTGTCCTCGTCGAGTTCCGGGCGCACTTCCCGACCAGGCTCCCCCTGCGCTTCCATGGCGGCGCTCCCTCCGGTCAAGATTTCGGCTCAAACCGGGGAAACAACCGCCGCAGCGCTTTGTTGCGCCATCTCGCCGCGCGCTTCCTCCAGCAGCCAGCCGCGGAAGGCGGCGACGGCCGGGCGGTCCTGCATCCCTTCCGGGCAGACGAACCAGTAGCTGCCGGACGACGCCTCGATCTCCGGAAAGGGCAGGACGAGCCGCGCCGCCGCCACGTCCTCGGCGCACAGCATGCGGTCGGCGACGGTGGCGCCCATCCCGGCGGCGGCGGCCTGCATCGCCGGGTCCATGGCGTCGAACACCGCGCCTTGGCGCAGCGCCTCGAAGAAGGGCAGCCCCGCCGCGGCCAGCCAAGCCCGCCAGTCCTGCCCCTCCGAACAGCCGTGCAGCAGCGGGATGGCGCCGAGGTCCATCGGCACCCGCAACCGCTCCGCCAGGGCCGGCGGGCAGACCACGGTCAGGCGCTCCGGCAGCACCTCCACGGCGGAGAAGCCCGGCGGCACCTCCCGGCAATAGGGGATGGCGGCGTCGAATTCCTGCGGGTCGAACTCCAGCCCGCTGCTCCAGGCCACGGTCACCCGCACCTGCACGTCGGGGTGCCGCGCCTGGAAGCGGACCAGCCGCGGCATCAGCCAGCGGATGCCGAAGGAGAAGGCCACCTTGATCCGCAGGTCCCTTCCCCGCGCGGCCAGCCGCGCCGCCGTCCCGGCGATGCGGTCGAAAGATTCCGACAGCACCGGCAGCAGGGCGCGCCCGTCGTCGGTCAGTTCGACCCGGCGGGTCAGCCGCCGGAACAGCGGCACGCCCAGCCACTCCTCCAGCCCCATGATCTGCCGGCTGACGGCGCCTTGCGTCACGCACAGCTCGTCCGCCGCCTTGGAGAAGCTCTCGTGGCGGGCCGCCGCCTCGAAGGCGCGCAGGGCGTGAAGGGGCGGCAGGGCACGCCGCATGGAAGGCTCCATGGATGACTTTCGCTCATCCATCTTATGAGAAAGCATGGTTTGTCGTCCACGCACCGACGCGCGACTTTCCGGCTTCGAGGAATGACCGACCGGCGGGAGGGCCGCATGACGAGCATGAGCGGAACGCACGACAAGCGGAGCGGCGGAGCGGCCGCCGGTTCCACCGCCCGCTCCTGGCTCAACCGCCTGACCGGCTGGCGGGAGCGGCGGGCGCTGCGCCGCGCCCTGGCCCGCATGGACGCGCATCTCTGGGCCGACCTCGGATTCGACGAGGCGGCGGCGCGGGAGGAGATGGACAAGCCGTTCTGGAAAGGGTGATCTTCGCTTAATCCATCGGCTGGTCGAGCGGGCGGCCCATCGCGCCACCCGCCGCCGCGCCCAGCGCGCCGCCCAGCGCCGCGGCCGGGCCGGTCGCCGGCAGGGCGGCGCCGCCGGTCGCCGCG
>NZ_JBHSLC010000020.1:0-2239 GCF_042657465.1 Azospirillum himalayense
TCCTGCTGGCGCAGAACATCGCGGGCAACCAGGTGCAGCCGGCGCTGGCCGCCCGTGCCGATGGCGGCTTCGTCGCCGTCTGGGCTGGGCAGGACGGTTCGGGTTACGGCATCCAGATCCGCGAATTCAACGCCGTGGGTATCGAGACAACGACCTATACTACCATCAAAGGAACCCCTGGCAACGACATGCTGACCGGTACGTCCAACCAGAACCGCATCTATGGACTGGACGGCGACGACAGCATCATAGGCGGCAACCTGAACGACCTTCTGCTCGGTGGGAACGGAAACGACACGATCGATGGACTCTATGGCTCCGACTACATTCTTGGCGGCGAGGGAAACGACCGGCTGACCGGCAATCTCGGTAACGACACACTGGATGGCGGTACCGGCAATGACACGATGTTCGGGGGCGCCGGTGACGACCATTACATCATAGACAGCGCAGGCGACGTCATCCGGGAACTGAGCAATGAAGGCATGGACGAGGTACAGACCTCAGTGAACAGTTATGCCCTCGGCGCTAATCTGGAACATCTGATTTTCACCGGCACCGGTAACTTCGCCGGTACCGGAAACACGCTGGATAACTTGATTGTCGGTGGTTCGGGCAACGACACGCTCACCGGCGGAGCGGGGGCCGACACGCTGATTGGAGGCGAGGGCGACGACCGCTTCTATTTCGACGATGCTGACGCGCCATTGCAGGGTGGTGCCGGCTTCGACACCGCCGTCGCGCAAGGCAACGTCGGCGCCAGTCTCGATCTGGCGGCGTGCAGCATTGAGCAGGCCTATGGCGGAGGCGGAAACGACAGCCTGATCGGCACCGGCGCCCTCCTCGGCCTTGCGATCAACGGGCGTGACGGTGACGACCTCATCCTTGGCAGTGCCTTCAACGACACATTGACCGGCGGCAATGGCAGCGACACCCTGATCGCCGGAGACGGCGACGATGTGCTGTACATCGACGCGGATGATGCTCTGGTGAGTGGCGGGGCTGGGTTCGACACCGTCAATGTCCAGGGGGACGGAAACCTCACCCTCGATCTTGCTACCAGTGGTATCGAGCAGATGTTCAGCAGCTCCGGCAACGATATCCTGACCGCCACTGGCTCCGTTACGCTGGTGGAGATCAACGGCGGTGCGGGTGATGATCTGCTAATCGGCAGCGCTTTCGATGACACATTGCGCGGCGAGGCTGGCGACGACACGCTGTACGGCGGGGACGGCAGCGATGTGTTGGTAGGCGGCGGTGGCAGTAACGCGTTGTATGGCGGGGCTGGCGACGACCGCCTCTATGTCGATATCACGACCGCTGTGCTGGATGGCGGAGATGGCGACGATAGGGTATATGCCCGCAACGCCAGTGGCGTCACGTTAGACATTGCTGCTTCCATTGAGCACTTTAACGGCAGCATCGGTAACGACAGCGTGACGGCGGCCAATGCCCTTTCCGCGGTAGAAATGATCGGTGCGGACGGCAACGATTGGCTCATCGGTAGCGTCTATGCCGACAACTTGCGAGGGGACAACGGGAATGACTGGCTGGAGGGTGGGGACGGCAACGACACGCTTTCAGGTGGCAATGGAAACGACACGCTGTTGGGGGGTGGTGGTGATGACTCTTTGATTGGCGGGGCCGGTGCCGATCTGTTTGTCTTCGCCACATGCGGCGGGCAGGACATTCTGAGGGATTTTAACGCTGCCCAGGGCGACTTAATCGGGCTGGCGTACGGTCAGACCTATACGGTGAGTGCCAACGCCCGAGCAGAAGCGGTCATCACCTTTTCCACATCCGACACCCTTACCCTCACCGGGATCGGGTTCGCCGCTGTATCTAGTTCTTGGTTCACTATCGTCTGAGGAACTGTTGTGGAGGTTGAGCCCCCCTTGTTGAATTAACATGTTCAACTGATTTGATCGAGCGGAAGGCGCTGGCTTGCGCTCGATCAACTCAGTCAGGAATGCTCCGTTGAGGCCGGTTGGCCTATACCCCTTCCCTGTGTGCCGCCCTGTGACCGAGTGGGGAAGCTGATACATGGGGCCTGTCCCTATAGCTATCCCTATGACTATCCAAAGCGTCGAAGTGATTACGGATTTGGAGCGGCGGTAGCAATTCAGCGACGAAAAGAAGCGTAAGCGTTACGAACGCCCCCTTCTTCCCGAACCGGGTTCCGTGATCGAGATTGCGCGCGGGCTCACGGGACGCGGAGGGTACGATGGAGGATGGCGCC